>CBAAAS010000384.1:0-4102 GCA_964658855.1 uncultured Mycobacterium sp. | reverse complement strand
GACAACTGCATCGAGGAGTTCGGCGGCATCCACATCCTGATCAACTGCGCTGGGATCGCCGAGCCCGCGGGCTCAACCATCCTCGACATCAGCGCGGCGCAGTTCGCCGAACTGATGGACGCCCATCTGGGCACGGTGTTCGCGACCTGCCGCGCCGCCGCACCGAAGATGGTTGCGCAGGGCGGCGGCAGCATCGTCAACAGTGGTTCGTTCGCGTTCCTCGGCGACTACGGCGGCACCGGATATCCGGCCGGCAAGGGCGCGGTCACCAGCCTGACGCTGGCGATCGCCGCCGAACTGAAGGAGCACCGCGTACGGGCCAACGTGGTGTGTCCCGGCGCCCGGACACGGCTGTCCACCGGGGCGGACTACGTCGCGCATATCACTGAACTGAATCGCCGCGGGCTGCTGGACGAGGTCTCCATGCAGGGCTCGCTGGACGTCGCGGATCCCGACTATGCCGCACCGGCCTACGTCTACCTGGCCAGCGACCTCGCCAAGGACCGGACCGGTGAAATCTTCGCTGCATCAGGCGGTTTCGTCGGCCGCTTTCCGAAGTCCGCGCCGGTTCTGATCGGGTATCGCGATCACCACGACTCGCCACCGTGGTCGGTGGCCGAGCTTTCCGCACTGCTCGACGGCGGCGCTGCCTAGACCCTGACCACGCAACATATGCTGAAGCGATGCCCACCATCTTCAGCAGGATCATCAGCGGCGAGCTGCCGGGCCGGTTCGTGTACGAGGACGACGAGGTCGTCGCGTTCTTGACCATCGAGCCGATGACCCAGGGACACACGCTGGTGGTGCCGCGCGCGGAAATCGATCAGTGGCAGAGCATCGAGGCGGCGGTGTTCGGCCGGATCATGTCGGTTGCCCAGTTGGTGGGCAAAGCGGTCACTAAGGCGTTCGACGCGGACCGGGCCGGGGTGATCATCGCCGGTCTGGAGGTGCCCCATCTCCACGTGCACGTCTTCCCGGCAAAGAGCCTGAGCGATTTCGGCTTCGCCAACGTCGACCGCAACCCGTCCCCGGAATCCATGGACGAGGCGCAGGCGAAAATCAAAGCGGCGCTTGCCGAGTTAACTCACTGAATCGGCGTGGGCGGCCACGTCGGCAATGCGCGGGAGGCTGACGTGGAAGCGGCAGCCCTGACCGGGCGATGTGGTCACTGCAACGCTGCCGCCGTGCGCGCGGACGAGGGAGTCGACGATCGACAGCCCGAGACCCGAACCACCGCTGCTGCGCGCCCGTGACGAGTCCGCACGATAAAACCGTTCGAAGACGCGCTGCGCGTCCTGCTCCTCCATGCCGGGCCCGTCGTCGACGACTTCGAGAACCGCGTCGCCGTCCTTCGTGCCGACCCGCACCGCGATGTCAGCGGTGTCCGGGGTGTGCTGGACCGCATTGACCATCAGATTGCTGAGCACCTGACGCAACCGGGCCTCGTCGCCGAGAACTTGCGGAATCCCCGGCCCCTCAACCACGTCCACGGTGATCTTGCGCTTCGGCGCAATGGCGCGGGTGTCATGCACCGCGTCGGCCGCTAACGCCAGCAGGTCCACCCGCTTGCTTTCCAGCGGGCGCTGAGCGTCCAGTCGCGCCAACAGCAGCAGATCTTCGACCAGTAGGCTCATCCGGCGTGACTCACTCTCGATCCGCGACATGGTCTGGTCGATATCACTCACTGCACCTTGCCGATACAACTCGGCGAAGCCGCGAATGGTGGTCAACGGAGTTCTCAACTCATGACTTGCGTCGGTGATGAACCTTCGCATCCGCTCCTCGGAACTGCGCGCCAACCCCGCGGAGGACTCCGACGAAGCCAGCGCCGCCTGGATCTGCGCCAGCATCCCGTTCAGTGCCAAGGACAACTGGCCGACCTCGGTCCGTGGATCACGTTCGGGCACACGGCGATCCAGCTGACCCGAGGCGATCGCCGCGGCCGTCTGTTCGACCTCCATCAAGGGTTGCAGGCTCTGTAACACCACCGCGTGGATGGCCAATCCCAACACGAGAAGTACAGCTACACCGATACCGAACTGCAGCCAGGCCAGTGACCGGTCTGTGTGCAGGAAATCGGAGAGGTCATAGGCGACCGTGATCATCCGGCCGCTGGTGCTGCGTACCGATACGGCGCGCCACTTCGTGTCGGAATGATCAATCGATCCAACTGTGATCGGAACCGTGCCGACATCGTTGTTTGCCGGCAGCACGGGCTCTGCTCGTTGGTCGTTGACGATCGACCAATTTCTTCCGTCGGGGGAGATGCTGCGGAGATAGAAGTTCGACGGCGGCCGTTCGGCCGTCGGACTCTGCCAGCTGAGGGACGCCGGTTGACGAGCCAGCGCCCAGCCATGGGTGGCATCTAGCAGGTTGCGGTCGACTCGGTGGATCTGGCTGTTGCGCAGAATTGATGCGACCGCGATGCCCGACACGGCGAGCCCGCAGGCCGCCAGCAGCAGGGTGGCCACCACCAGGCTCACCCGCAACGGCACCGCGGCCCGAAGTCGCTTCAGCATCGGTTCATTATTCGCCTGTTGGGTGCGGTCGTACGGACAACCCTTGTTATCGCGGCTCTCGCAGCACGTAACCGACTCCGCGCAGAGTGTGCAGCAGTCGCTTCTCCCCGGTGTCGATCTTGCGACGCAGATACGACACGTAGGACTCGACGACGTTGACGTCGCCGCCGAAGTCGTAGCGCCACACGTGGTCCAAGATCTTCGGCTTGCTCAACACGGTGCCGGCATTGATGACGAAGTAGCGCAGCAGGGTGAATTCCGTCGGCGACAACGACACCGCCTCGCCGGCCTTCCATACCTCGTGGGTCTCCTCGTCGAGTTCGATATCGGCGAACGTCAGCCGTGGGTTTGGGTTCTCAGTCACACCTTTTCCGGTGCGCCGCAAGATAACTCGCAACCGCGCCACGACCTCTTCGAGGCTGAAGGGCTTGGTGACGTAGTCGTCGCCACCGAGCGTGAGGCCGGCGATCTTGTCTTGCAGCGAGTCTCGGGCGGTGAGGAACAGCGCCGGCGCGTCGATGCCGTCGGCGCGCATCCGGCGCAGCACCCCGAACCCGTCCATACCGGGCATCATCACGTCGAGAATCACCGCGTCCGGTTTGACGTCACGAGCCATATCCAGCGCTGTTGCTCCGTTGGTCGCGGTGTACACCTCGAAGCCCTGGAATTTCAGACTGACCGACAGCAGTTCGACGATGTTGTCTTCGTCGTCGACGACGAGAACACGTGCCTCTGGGACCGCTTCTTGCATTGCTGCTGACATGACGTCAATTTCCTCCTACCTAGCTGAGGAATGGCTGCATGCTGGCTGTGCTCGAGCTGAGAGTTTGTTGTTAGCCCGATCACGGCCAACCACCACGGGATTTCGCCTGGCCTGAATACACTCGGGGGATGAATCTCGGCAAGAGCCTGGTGAGCCTCGCCACCGCACCTGTGCGGGTCGGACTCGCAGCCGCCGACGCGGGCGTGGGTATTGCGACATCCGCGCTCGGCATGGCCCATCGCAGCCTGGGCGATGCGGGGATGGCGAGCGGATCGAACCCCGTCGCGCACATGCTGGGCATCGACGATGCGATCGGCCGGGCAAATAGGCTGGCCCGGTTGTTGGACGACGACGCGCCGCTTGGACGCGCGATTGCCGCCGATGGGCCGGTCGATCGGTTGCTGCGCCCGGGCGGGGTCGTCGACATGCTCACCTCGGAAGGCGGCCTGCTCGACCGGCTGACCGCTGAGGGCGGCGGGCTCGAGCGCGCGCTGAAGCCCGGCGGACTGGTGGATCAACTGGTCGCCGATGACGGGCTGATCGATCGGGTGCTGGCCGAAGACGGGCTGGCCGATCGACTGCTGTCCGAGGGCGGCGTGGTCGACAAGCTGACCGCCCGTAACGGCCCGCTCGAGCAGCTGGCTGCTGTCGCCGACACCCTGAGCCGGCTGGCACCCGGGATGGAGGCGCTGGAGCCGGCCATCGCGACGCTGCAGGACGCGGTCATGGGGCTGACGATGGTCGTGAACCCGCTGAGCAACATCGCCGACCGGATTCCGTTGCCGGGCCGTCGCCCACGGCGGCCTGGGGTGCCGCGCAC
>CBAAAS010000383.1:0-4103 GCA_964658855.1 uncultured Mycobacterium sp. | reverse complement strand
CGGGCGGTGCTGAACCTGATGGACAACGCCGCCAAATGGAGCCCGTCGGGCGAGCATGTCGGTGTCCGGCTCCGCGCGCTCAACGCGACGCATGCCGAGCTGGTGGTGTCCGATCATGGACCGGGCATTCCGGAACAGGAGCGCGAACTTGTCTTCGAGCGGTTCTTCCGCTCGATTACGGCACGGGCTGTGCCCGGCTCGGGGCTGGGGCTGGCGATCGTGAAACAGGTGGTGCTCAAACACGGCGGACAACTCCGGGTCGAGGAGACAGTCCCGGGCGGCGAGCCGCCGGGAACGTCGATCTACGTCCTGCTCCCTGGACAACCGATGCCCGCCGCGGTGGAGTACCCGTCTGACGATGAAGCCGCGCCGAATGTTAACGAGCCATCAATTCCGGGGAACTCTGTAGGACCGAAGATCGTTAACTCAGTCGAATCACAGACCACGCAGGCAAGGTAGTAATCCAGTTACTGTCTGGGTCTGTACGACCGCACCAGGACCACAGGAAAGAGCACTAGCGACATGACGAATCACCCGAGGTATTCGCCACCGCCGCAGCAACACGGATACCGTCCGGCGTCCGATCAGCGTGGGAGCACAGGCCAACCCGGCTACGGGCAGCAGCAAACCTACCCGCAGGGCTACGAGTGGCGGCAGGGACAGCAGCCGCAGTACCGCCAGCCGTACGGCGCGTTCGCCGGGCAGGCCGGCCACTCCGGCCACCCCGCCGGCGGACCGCCGCCCCAGTTGTCCGCGCCGCGAAAGCGTTCTCGCGCAGGCGCATTGACGGTTGGTGCAGTGGCCGTCGCCCTGGTCTCGGCCGGCATCGGCGGCGCGGCCGCCTCGGTGATCGCGCATCACGGGCAGCTCTCGTCCATCGCAGACGGCTCGATGCCCGGCGGGGCAACGCCCGGCATGCCGGCCTCGAACGCGCCGGTCGGCAGCGTCGAGCAGGTCGCCGCCAAGGTGGTGCCCAGCGTCGTGATGCTCGAGACCAACCTCGGTCGCGCGTCCGAAGAGGGCTCCGGCATCATCCTGTCCGCGGATGGCTTGATCCTGACCAACAACCACGTCGTCGCCACGGCGGCCAACCCCGGCAAGGCGCCGGCGCCGTCGCGCGGGCGCCCGAACCCCGAACATCAGGGTCCGGGTCCCGATGACGACCCCAACGCGCCGGCCCCCGATCCCGACCAGCCGGCCCCTCCCGGCGGTGGTGGCGGCAAGCCGAAGACCACGGTGACGTTCTCTGACGGGCGTACCGCGGAGTTCACCGTCGTCGGCACGGACCCCACCACGGACGTCGCTGTGGTTCGCGTGCAAGGTGTTTCGGGGCTGACTCCGATCAACATCGGGTCGTCGGCCAACCTGCACGTCGGTCAGCCCGTGATGGCGGTCGGTTCGCCGCTGGGCCTGTCGGGCACGGTGACCACCGGTATCGTCAGCGCGCTCAACCGGCCCGTCTCGACGACCGGTGAGTCGGGCAACCAGAACACCGTGCTGGACGCCATTCAGACCGACGCCGCGATCAACCCCGGTAACTCCGGGGGCGCGCTGGTCAACATGAGCGGACAACTGGTCGGCGTCAACTCGGCGATCGCCACTCTCGGCGGTGACTCGCCGGACGCCCAGAGCGGTTCGATCGGGCTCGGTTTCGCGATTCCGGTCGACCAGGCCAAGCGCATCGCCGATGAGCTGATCAGCTCCGGTACTGCGGCGCACGCCTCGCTGGGTGTGCAGGTCACCAATGACAAGGACACCCCCGGCGCCAAGGTCGTCGAGATCGTCCCCAACGGTGCGGCCGCGGCCGCTGGCCTGCCCGGCGGAGTCGTCGTCACCAAGGTCGACGACCGCACGGTCAACAGCGCTGACGCGTTGGTCGCCGCAGTCCGATCCAAGGCGCCCGGCGACAAGGTGACGCTGACGTTCAAGGATCCGTCTGGGGAAACCAAGAAGGTCCAGGTCACGTTGGGCAAGGCCCAACAGTGACCAGAGCCGCCGCGCCGTCGTCGGACACCAGATATACGGTTGCAGCCATGGAACAGGGCGTGGGCATGATCGGTAGGGCACTGGTCGTCGTCGTCGACGATCACGGCGACGAGGACCACAGTGGTCCGTTGGTCACCGAGTTGCTGACCGAAGCCGGATTCGTGGTCGACGGCGTGATCGCCGTTGCCTCCGACGAGGTCGACATCCGCAACGCGCTCAACACCGCGGTGATCGGGGGAGTCGACCTGGTCGTGTCGGTCGGCGGCACCGGGGTGACTCCCCGCGACGTCACACCGGAGTCGACGCTGGACATCCTCGACCGCCTGGTCGCTGGGATCGCCGAAGCCATCCGCGCGTCGGGGCTGTCGGCGGGTATCACCGAGGCGGCTCTGTCCCGCGGTCTGGCAGGCATCTCGGGCAGCACGCTGGTGGTCAACCTCGCCGGTTCGCGGCAAGCGGTGCGCGACGGCATGGCCACCCTCAACCCGCTGGCGGCCCATATCATCGGTCAGCTCTCCAGCCTGGAGATCTGACGCCAGGTATGACCAGACCGGCCGGTGACGACCGCGAAGTGCCACCGCAGACGTCGGCAGACGAGCGCGATCCGGACGCCGGTCGAGATGTCGACGCTCACGAGCAGTGGCTGCGCGACAATGCGCCCCCGCATCACATCTGAACGGTCACCGGTCTTCGATGGTGGGGCTTTCTGGCGCGTTGGCCGAGTGATTGCCGGGTTTTCCGCCGCCGTTCGATTCGGCGAGCGTGTCCCGGATCTGGGTCAGCAGTGAGAGTTCGGTGTCCTCGGCCTGCTTGACCTCACCGCGCTTGCGCAGCGTGTTGTAGGGCAGTACGACCAGGAAGTACACCACCGCCGCGATGATGATGAAGTTGATCGCGGCCGATATTGCCACGTTGAAGTCGATGAATTTGCCATCGCCGATGTCGACCTTCAAAAGCCCGACGTCGGACTTTCCGCCGGCACCGATCCGGTCGATCAACGGCTGGATGACACTTTCGGTGAACTTGGTGACCAGACCGGTGAACGCGGTACCAATCACCACCGCGACAGACAGATCAATGATGTTGCCGCGTGCGAGAAACTCCTTGAAGCCCTTCAACATCGGGATGTCCTTTCCGCAGTGGGTAAGCGGTAAACCAATTTCGAGCTTGAGAAAAAGCTAGCCGAGTCGGGCGGGCCATGCCAGAGATTGCTGTTTATCAGGCCGGACCCTTAGTGCAGCGTGAGTGTCACGGTCGCGACCAGGGCCGCGCCGGCCACCGCGGTGGCTGAAGCGGCCGGTAGCGCGACCAGCACCACCCGCTCACTGTTCGCGCTCTGAGCTTTGGGTTTCGCCGACACCGACACCACTATCGCGTCGGTGGCCAAGACGTGCGGGGCGGCTTGGGGGCTGCCTTCCGTTGCCGCCACGACGTCGACGACATCGCCAGGTCGCACCAGGTCGATCAGCGCACTGTCGGCCGGATGCACCGGCACGATGCGGGCGTCGGGTCCTGCGGCGGATTCGGCGAGGCGGCGGCCGATCAGTCGCACGTCGGTGAGCACTTCGCCGCGGCGTGCCGGGCCCGCCAGGGTCGAGCCGATGACCGAGCCTACGTCCGATTGCGATCCGTCAGGAACCGTTGGTGCCGAACGCGTTTCGAGGCGAACGTCATCGTCGGTCAACTCGGCACCTGGGCCCAGGTCGCGCGAGGCCACCACCACGTGCGCGCGGCCCTCGTCGGGATCGGGCCGCAACGCCGCAATACCGGCGAGCAACACCAGCGCGCCGGCGGCGACGCGCCGCGCCCGCACGGTCCGCGACCAGTCGGGTCGCAGCCACTGCGAAAGACGGTTCGGTAGCGAAGGATTCAGCGATGTGCGAGGAGCGCCCACGCGCTGACCGTAAGCGCTGCGGGGCGATACGTGCGGCCGGGTAAAGCGCCGCTTGTGGATAACCGGCTAGCTGGAGGTGGTGGCCGGCGACTTCGACGACGACGATGAGGACTTCGAGTCGGACTTTGAGTCAGACGACGACTTGTCACTCGACGAACTCGACTTCTCGGACTTCTCCGAGGAGCTGGACTTATCGCTCGAGCTGGAGCTGTCTGAGCTGCCG
>CBAAAS010000382.1:0-4107 GCA_964658855.1 uncultured Mycobacterium sp. | reverse complement strand
GCAAGAAGAAGTAGCCATGTCGGGGGCTTGGGCGGCAGCGGCTTACGCTGCCGTCCACACGCCCTGGTATCCCTAGGTTCGCCGAGACGCCGTTCAACATCGTCTACGAAGCCCGCCCGTAGCCTCGTGCCCGCTTAGCCGGGCTAGTCGGCCAGCTTTGAAAGCTTCCGCCGTCGATTGATCCGTCATAGGATGCTCTCGACCACGTTGCCCCAAAGCTCTATTTTTGTCACGATCGACTAGCTCAGCTGCGGTTTAGGGTGGGGCTCTTCAATGTTCACTTCGCTGCAAAGCAGACTTCCTGGTGGTTCAAGCCCGCCAAGCAATCCGCTGCCGCTGATATTGGCGGGCCCGATATTGCGCAAGGTCACCTCGTCGACTGTTTCTGTATGGCTTGCGCTCTCGCAAAAGGCGCAGGTTACGCTGACCGTGCATGCCATTCCGAGCACGGTGGGGGCAGTAGTCGCCCAGGGGCAACGCTCGACGGTAAGCGTCGGCAAGAATCTGCACCTCGTTTGTGTCACGGCTCAGCTGACGGCGGGGCAGACCGGTCTGACGGGCGGGAATGTCTACGCCTACGACCTCTCGTTCGTCACCTCTACCGGCACGGTGTCGCTGGCGACCGCGATCGGCCCGTCGGGTGCCGCGGCCTACCTCTACGGCAATCTGCCCATGCCGACCTTTGCGCTGCCGCCGGACGATCTGACGTCGGTACGGCTGATCATCGGCTCGTGCCGCAAGCCGCACGCCGAGGGCCCGGACGCCTTGGCGACTCTGGACGATCTCATCTCGGCGTCCGTGAACAGCGCCGAGGACCGGCCACACCAGCTGCTGCTGACCGGAGATCAGATCTACGCCGACGAGGTGTCGGACGTTCTCCTGCTGATGCTGACCGACGCGGCCTCCGTGCTGGTCGATCCGCTCGAGCCGCTGCCCGGGCCGAACGCGACGCAACTTCTCGCGAACACGGCGCCACCAACGACGCGTACGGACCTGATCAAGAACCAGGCCAAGCTCACCAGCGACGACACGCGCAGCCACCTGATGTCGTTCGGGGAATTCGCAGCCATGTACCTGTTCGTGTGGTCCGACGTGCTGTGGCCGAAGACTCTTCCCGACTGGACCGACCTGGCGGCTATACCTTCGATCAAGACCAAGCCCGAGTGGAGTTTCCCTCTCACCACGCTGGTCGGGGAGATCACTACGAAGACGGCCCGTCTTGATGTGTTCCGCAATACCCTGCTCAAGGTTCGCCGGGCGCTCGCCAACGTGCCGACTGCGATGATCCTCGATGATCACGAAATCACCGACGACTTCAACATGCTGCCGATCTTCTGTACCGGTGTGTATGGCAGCGACCTGGGATCGAACATCATCCGCAACGGGCTGGCCGCCTATGCGGTATGTCAGCACTGGGGCAACGCGCCGGAACAGTTCGAGCCGAACTCGCTGTTGTCACCCGCCGATCCAGCGGGTGTCCGGCTGCTCAGCCAGTTCAACGCCAAGCCCTACGGCCAGTTCACCAGCGACCCCGATCTGAGCGTCGTCCTCGGTGTGCATGGCCCCGCCCAGCTGCAGGCGGGCGCGACGTCGGACGGCTACCAGGGCCGGACGTCCACCTTTGCGGTCTTTCACGATGCCGGCACGCGCGCCCAGACGCCGGAGGGCCGGTGGCTCGACAGCAAGTCGCTGCTTTACCACTACACCGTCGAGGCGAAAGCCTTCCAGGTCATCGTCACCGACTCGCGTACCTGGCGCGCCTTCCCGCGTGGCGGCAGCTTCTCGCCTCCCGACCTCATCGCTAAATCACAGGTCCAGTTTCAGATCGGGAAAACGCCCAAGCTCAACAGCCGGCAGCTGCTCGTGGTCGTCACGACGAACATGCCGCCCACGCCGCCCATCCGGCAGGGCGCCCGGGATTTGCCGACGCTGGTCAAGCTGCCCAAGGGTCCGGGCGCCGCACTGTGGTACGAGGACTTCTACGACTCCTGGGCCATCGAACGAATCGACTGCACGCGAGTGCTGGCCGAGATCTCGCGCAAGTTCGCTCTCGACGGTAACAACGCTCATTCGGGCAGTGTCGTTCTCCTGTCGGGGGACGTGCACGCCAGCATGGCGTCTCGCATCGCCTATAGCGCTACGGTCCAGCAGGTCGACGACGCGGCCGGAGCGCCTTCCAAAGCCGAGCTCAGCATCGCTCAGCTCATCGGAAGTGCGCTTCACAATCAGTCCGACGACACGAAAGGGCAGCACAATCGAGGCTACTCGTATGTGCCGCCGATCATGAAGTACGGGTTCAATGTAGCCGAAATTCTTAAACAGCCGATTCTGCTGACCGAAGGTTTCGTGGGATGGAACCCGGTTACCACCGCCGCGTTTACACCCGTCACCCGGCGCGACTGGAACGACCACTTTACCAACGGCGTACGGGATTTCATCTTCTCTCCCGACTACTGCGCCCAGACGCTGCGCGACGTGTCGCTGCCACCACTTTGGTCCGCGAAATTCGTCGGCGTGGTCAAGGCGCCCGACTACCAGCTCAGGCTCGACTACCTGAAGGTCACCGATAGCGGCGGCTATACCAAGGAACCCACGCCGCCCGCGCCGTCCACCGACCCGCTGCAGAACATGTCCGATGCCGCGCATCTCTACGACTCGTACGTCACACAGATACGCCGCGGCACCGAAATCGTCGGCCTGAACAATATCGGCGAGGTCTCGTTCGTGAATTCCCCGGATTCGATCTCCGGACCAAAATCTCTGGTGCGCTACCTGGTGCACTGGTTCGAGAACGGAATCCAGAATTTCGTCCGATATGACGTCTCGCTCGACGTCGGCGACCAAAGCTACAAACAGCCGCCGTTTACCACATTGCCGGCGGGTTCGCCATGAGTGCCGACCTCCTCGACAGCCTGATCCAGCAGCTCACCGATCTCCTGGGTTCGCTGGCGGCCACGGCGGAGGACCCGTGGCTGCTCGAGCGCTTCCTAGAGCCGCTTGACGCCACCGACCCGCGGCTGACCGGCGGCCTGGTCGAGGGTCTGACGGCCGTCGGCGAAGGCGTGGCCGCCTTCCAGGCCGCGCAAGCCGGTTCACCTTCGCTGCAGACGATCGTCGAGGCGCTGAAGAGCATCCGGGATCTCGTCACCGCGATCCGCGCCATCAGCACCAGCAGCGCCTCCACCTACGAGCAACTGGGCGAGGACCTGCTCAACCTGGCCGCCCTGACCTGGCTGCGCCGGACCTCCCCGCTGGCCTACCAGATCGCCGTGACGCTCGGCATTGTCGAGTTCCAGAGCCTGCCGCAGATCCAGATCGGCGATGAGGTCGTCAGGATTCCGCAGCCGATCGAGCGGCTGGCCTTCGACCGGATCGGGACCCTGCTCAGCAATCCGGTGGCCCTGATTAAGGAGCAGCTGCCATCACCCCCGCTCGCGACGACGGCCAACGCGCAGCAGAGCGCCGATTTCCTGGCCGATCGTGTCGGGGGTTTGTTCAACGCGATCGGCGTTCCCTGGTCGTACTCCTATCCGCAAGAGCACGAGCAGTTCCTCGGGAACGTCGCACCGATCGCCGCGAACACGATGGCCATCTACCTGCCGACTGCGATCGTCGGCGACGACGTGAACGCCGGCGTGTGCATCAACCTGTCGCCGGCCGACGCGGACGACCTCGGTATCGTCCTGACGCCGTTCGGGGGCCTGACGCTGCAGACCACCGTCGGGCAGTGGGCCCTCAGCTTGACGCTGGAGGCGGATGTCCAGGCACTCGCGTTTGGCGGGGGCAAGGGCTTCAAGTTGCTGGCCAGCGCCGGCTCGACGGAAATCCACGCGCTCGCCCAGGCCTCGATGTCACCGCCTGGCGCACCGGGTGCGGCCCCAGCGACTCCCGGTTCCGGCACCGCTTCCGGTTCCGGCTCGGGCGCCGGCACCACCGCGTCCGGGCCCCCCGCCGCGGTGATCGGCTCGGCCACCGGCAGCCGGCTCGAGCTTGGCGCGCCGCAGGCCACCGCCAACCTGGACGCCACCATCAGCAGTATCGACGGTGGCTTCTCGGCAGGCACCGGAGCCAGCGCGCTCGTCATCCATCCCGGTGACGCCGACAGTT
>CBAAAS010000381.1:0-4113 GCA_964658855.1 uncultured Mycobacterium sp. | reverse complement strand
GATCACGTCGACGAGACCGCGTGGGGTGCGCGCCGACCGCAGGAACTTGCCCGCATAGTTCAGGTGCGGTCCGGAGATCGAGGTGAACGAGGCCACTTTGTCCATCACCGTCGGGTCAGTGACCGCGGCCCAGGTTTGGATCGAGCCCCAGTCGTGAGCCAGCAGATGGACGCGTCCGACGCCAAGGCTGTCGATGACCGCGCCGATATCGGAAACCAACTGGGAGAAGCGGTAATCGGAGCGGGCCGCCGGGCGTTCGGACTCGCCGGCCCCTCGCACGTCGTACGCAAAGAGGTTGTAGCGATCGCCGAGATGCTCGGCCACGCCGTCCCACAGGTGGTGGTTATCGGGATAACCGTGGATGGCCAGCACGGTCGGCCGTTGCGGGTCGATCTCGGTGTAGCCGTGCACTGCCAACGCGATGCCATCCGAGGCGGTCACGGTGGTGCGGGTGGGCACATGGGAACTGCCAACCGGTGCAATGGTCATGGGGTCCTCTCGGCTCAGTGCGAGGCGCGGGCGGCCGGCGAGAGCGCCAGGTAGTCGACCGCCTTCTCCACCCCGCCCAGCTGCGAAGGATGGAACCGGGGGAAATAGTAGGCGCCTATCACCCGGATGAAACGCAGCGGTCCCGGCATCAATCCGCGACGCGCGGCATTGAAGTAGTCACGCCAGCGCGGCTTGGCTCCGGGCGGCACGTGGCGGTCTATGGAGTACATGAACCGGACTCCGCGCACCCACATCAGGAACATCATCGGCGTCACGACCAGTTGGGTGCGGACCTGACGCAAGAATCCGGCCCGCAGGTGCTTCATCAAGTCGAAAGCCACCGCTTTGTGTTCGACCTCCTCGGCGCCGTGCCACCGGAGCATGTCCAGCATCACGGGGTCGGTGCCGATCGCATCGTGCTGCGGGGTGTTGAGGATCCATTCGCCGAGAATCGCGGTGTAGTGCTCGATGGCCGAAACGATCGCGACCCGCTCGAGCAGCCAGCTGCGCTGGCGCCGCACGCTCCACTGCGGCCGGTCGCCCAGAAGCTTGGCGAACAGCCAGTTCATCTGGTCGGTGAACGGCGTCACGTCGACGTTGTTGGCGGCGAAGTATTCCTGCACGCCGGTGTGCGCCTGGGCGTGCATCGCCTCCTGGCCGATGAAACCCTGGACGTCGAGGCGTAGCTGATCGTCTTTGATCAGCGGGAGTGCCTGCTTGAACAGATCGACGAAGAACTCTTCGCCGGCCGGCAGCAGCAGATGCAGCACGTTGAGCATGTGCGTGGTGAACGGCTCGGCAGGCACATAGTGAAACGGCAGCTTCGCCCAGTCGAAGGAGACGTCGCGCGCCTCGAGGACCAACCGCTCGTGATCGGAGCCGTTAACAGCCCCTGTCCCATCACCCTGTAAGTGCGGACCGACAGCTTCGTCGTTGACCGTGAACATTCGCAGCAGCATACCCGGTACCGCTGGTATCGGGAATAATGCGCGGTCAGACCGGCGCGGCCCCCCGCAGGTGTTCGAAGATCAGCGATGTCTGGGTGCCTGCGACGTCTGCGTCGGAGTTGAGGTTCTCCACGACGAACGAGCGCAGGTCCTCGGTATCGCGCGCAGCGACATGCAGGATGAAGTCGTCGGTGCCGGCCAGGAAATATACGTCCATCACCTGGGGGCGGCGACGAATCTGCTGGATGAAGTCGCGGATCTTGCCACGGGCGTTGGATTGCAGGCTGACCGAAATCATCGCCTGCAGTGGCAATCCCACCGCGGTCGGATCGATGTCGGCGTAGAAGCCGCGGATGACGCCGGACTCCAACAACCGACGAACGCGGCCGTGACAGGTCGATGCAGCGATGTCGAGTTCTTCAGCGAGGGCGCTGTTGGTCATCCGGGCGTCCGCGTGCAGCAGGCTGAGAATTCTGCGGTCGACGTGGTCCACTTCTACCGCCCGAAGATCCTTCGATGGTGCCCGGTCGCGAGACGCATATTCCGTGCTTACTTCGGTCATAAGCAGATACTACCGACGTGTCTTCGCCGTCTTTGCATGTTGCACGAATCTTCTTCACAATTAGGGCATGCGTGTCGGCATCCCAACCGAAGTGAAGAACAACGAATTCCGCGTGGCGATCACACCCTCCGGGGTCACCGAGGTGACGCGACGCGGACACGAAGTCCTCATCCAGGCGGGCGCTGGTGAAGGCTCGGCAATCAGCGACAGCGATTTCAAGGCCGCCGGGGCGCAGGTTGTCTCCACTGCCGAGGGCCTCTGGGCCGACGCCGACCTGATCCTCAAGGTGAAAGAGCCGATGCCGCTCGAATATTCGCGGATGCGGCGCGGCCAGACACTGTTCACCTATCTGCATTTGGCAGCGTCGCGCTCATGCACCGAGGCGCTGCTGGCGTCGGGCACCACCTCGATCGCCTACGAGACTGTGCAGACCGCTGACGGTGCCTTACCGCTGCTGGCCCCGATGAGTGAAGTCGCCGGTCGGCTGTCGGCTCAGGTCGGGGCCTACCACCTGATGCGCACGCACGGCGGTCGAGGCGTGTTGATGGGCGGTGTGCCCGGCGTCGAACCGGCCGCGGTGGTGGTCATCGGCGCGGGGACCGCCGGCTACGACGCCGCCCGAGTCGCTCATGGGATGGGCGCGGCGGTCACCGTCCTCGATGTCAACGTCAACAAGCTGCGCGAGGTCGACCACGCTTTCAGCGGCCACGTGCAAACCCGCTATTCGACGGCACTGGAACTCGAAGAAGCTGTCAAACGCGCCGACCTGGTGATCGGCGCCGTATTGTTGCCCGGCGGCAAGGCTCCGACCTTGGTGTCGAATTCGCTTGTCGCTCAAATGAAGCCGGGTGCGGTGCTGGTGGACATCGCCATCGACCAGGGCGGGTGCTTCGAAGACTCGCGGCCGACCACCCACGACGACCCCACGTTCGCCGTGCATGACACGGTGTTCTACTGCGTGGCGAACATGCCTGCCGCAGTTCCCGCGACGTCGACGGTCGCGCTCACCAACGCCACCCTGCCGTATGTGATCGACCTCGCCGACCAGGGTTGGCAAGCCGCCTGCCGATCGAATCAGGCCCTCGCCAAGGGACTTTCGACCCATGACGGCGCGCTGGTGTGTCAGCGGGTCGCCGCCGACCTGGCGCTGCCGTTCACCGACCCGGTGGCAATGCTGGTCTGAGGTTGGGGTTCGTGCTACACAAGCCGCGTGACTTCACTCGCTGATGACACCCGATGGATGGATGCGGTCGAGCAGGCCGCCCTGGTGGCGCGCGGTGAGGTGAGTCCGCTGGAGTTGCTCGAAGCGGCCATCGAGCGGATCGAACGCATCGATCCCGAGCTCAATGCGGTCGTCATCCGCTGGTTCGATCATGCGCGCGACACCGCGCGAACTGAGTTGCCCGACGGGCCATTTCGCGGAGTGCCGTTTCTGATCAAGGACCTGTTCGCCGGCTACGCCGGTCAACCGATCACCAACGGCAACCGCGCTCTCAAGACAGAAGGTGCGATCTCTGCGGCCGACACCACCTTGGTGAGCCGCTTCCGTGATGCCGGGCTGGTGATCGCCGGCCGGACTAACAGTCCCGAATTGGGCAGTGTGCCGACCACCGAGCCGCTCGCCTGGGGTGCCACCCACAACCCGTGGGACACCAATCGGTCGCCGGGCGGCTCGAGCGGCGGCGCGGCGGCCGCCGTGGCCAGCGGCATGGTTCCGTTCGCGCACGCCAGCGACGGCGGCGGCTCGATTCGCATTCCCGCGTCGTGCTGCGGACTGGTCGGGCTGAAGCCCAGCAAGGGCCGGATCTCGCTCGGCCCGATCCGCGACGAGACCGCGGTATCGGTAGAGCTCTGCGTCAGCCGCACGGTGCGTGACACCGCAACACTGCTCGACGCGGTACGCGGACCCGCTGTCGGCGACACGGTGATCGCGCCGGCTCCGGCCCGCCCCTATGTCGACGAAGTCGGTGCCGAACCCGGCCGTTTGCGGATCGGCCTGCTCGACCACCATCCGCAGGGCGGGGCGGTGGCGCCGGAATGCGCGGGCGCGGCCCGCTCCGTCGCGGCACTGCTCGAATCCTTGGGGCACACCGTCGAACAGGCGTGGCCGAAGGC
>CBAAAS010000380.1:0-4116 GCA_964658855.1 uncultured Mycobacterium sp. | reverse complement strand
CGGTGCAGTTCGCGCCCGGCAGATCGTGGGCCAGGATGAATCCGACTTCGACCTCGACCCGCGGGTAGAGATACCTGTCGGACTTGACGGGGACGTCCTCGAAGACCTGCATCTCGTTCAGCAGATGCCCGTAGTCGGGCTCGTCGACGCCCATCATCTGCTGCATCGCCAGCGAGGACAGGCCGACCTTGTGGCCCACCACCCGGGCGCCCTCGGCGACCCGCTGACGGATGTTGATCAGCTGAATTTCGTACGCGTCGACGACGTCGATCTCGGCGTGCCCGGCCGTTAACGGAGCGATAGGCTGACGGCTCCGTTCGGCCTCTGCGAGATCGGCGGCCAGCGCGTCACGGGTGGCTGCCGAGATCATTTAGCCGAAGTCCCCTCGTTTGATTGACCGGGGCGGTAGCGCCCGGCCCCGGCAATTCTATAACGTGTTCTACATGACAGCTCAGGAGTTCGACGTCGTCGTGGTCGGAAGCGGCGGCGCCGGCATGGTTGCTGCCCTTGCGGCCGCCCACCGGGGTCTCAGCACTATAATCGTAGAGAAAGCCGCACACTTCGGCGGCAGCACCGCCCGCTCCGGCGGTGGCGTATGGATCCCCAACAACGAGGTGCTCAAGCGCGACGGCGTCAAGGACACGACCGAAGCTGCCCGGACATATCTGCACGGGATCGTCGGCGACGTCGTCGAGACGCAGCGCATCGACACCTATCTCGAGCGCGGACCCGAAATGCTGTCGTTCGTGTTGAAGCACTCCCCGCTGAAGATGTGCTGGGTGCCGCAGTACGCCGACTACTACCCAGAAGCACCGGGTGGTCGCGCCGGCGGCCGCTCGATCGAGCCGAAGCCGTTCAACGCCAAGAAGCTCGGCCCCGACCTAGCCGGGCTGGAGCCGCCATACGGCAAAGTCCCGCTCAATGTCGTTGTGATGCAACAAGATTATGTGCGGCTGAACCAGCTGAAGCGTCACCCGCGCGGTGTGCTGCGCAGCCTCAAGGTCGGCGGACGCACCATGTGGGCGAAGGCGACCGGACAGAACCTGGTCGGCATGGGACGCGCCCTGATCGCCCCGCTTCGGGTCGGGCTTCGCAAAGCAGGCGTTCCGGTGCAGCTCAATACGGCGCTGACCGACCTCTACGTCGAAGACGGTGCGGTCCGCGGCATCTACGTGCGTGAGACCGGACAGTCGGAAGCCAGTGAGCCGCAATTGATCCGGGCTCGCAAGGCCGTGATCCTCGGTAGCGGCGGATTCGAGCACAACGAACAGATGCGGGTGAAGTACCAGCGCGCACCGATCACCACCGAGTGGACGGTCGGCGCGAAGGCCAACACCGGCGACGGCATTCTGGCCGCCGAGAAACTAGGTGCGGCACTGGAAATCATGGAGGACGCCTGGTGGGGTCCGACGGTTCCACTGGTCGGTGCGCCGTGGTTTGCGCTGTCGGAGCGCAACTCGCCGGGATCCATCATCGTCAACATGTCCGGCCAGCGATTCATGAACGAATCCATGCCCTACGTCGAAGCGTGCCACCACATGTACGGCGGCGAGTTCGGCCAGGGCCCCGGCCCGGGTGAGAACATTCCGGCCTGGCTGGTGTTCGACCAGCGATACCGCGATCGCTATATCTTTGCCGGACTGCAACCAGGACAACGTATTCCGCGTAAGTGGATGGAGTCCGGCGTGATCATCCAGGCGGACACCGTGGAGGAGTTGGCCGCCAAAGCCGGCCTGCCGGTCGATGAATTCGCTACGACGGTCCAGCGCTTCAACGGCTTCGCGCGCTCGGGCGTCGACTCCGACTTCCACCGCGGCGAGAGCGCCTACGACAGGTACTACGGCGACCCGACCAACAAGCCGAACCCGAACCTCGGCGAGATCAGCCATGGGCCGTACTTCGCCGCCAAGATGGTGCCGGGCGACCTGGGCACCAAGGGCGGAATTCGCACCGATGTGCACGGCCGGGCGTTGCGCGACGACGGCAGCATTATCGAAGGCCTCTACGCAGCAGGCAATGTCAGCGCCCCGGTGATGGGTCACACCTATCCCGGACCGGGCGGCACCATCGGACCGGCCATGACCTTCGGATACCTGGCCGCACTGCACGTCGCTGGTGCGTCCGGCGACGATGCGGATCAGAATGATCCGAGGAGGAACCGGACCGAGGGAAAGCGCTGAGATGCCGATAGATGTGGACGTCGCGCTGGCTGCTGAGCTGGAGCCGGTCGAATTCAGTTGGAGCAGTAGCGATATCCAGCTCTATCACCTCGGGCTGGGCGCGGGCGCCGATCCGATGGACACCCGCGAGCTGCGCTACCTGATCGACGACACTCCGCAGGTGTTGCCGACATTCGGCAACGTCGCGGCTACCTTCCACGTCACCAAGCCGCCGACCGTGCAGTTCCCAGGCATCGACATCGAGCTGAGCAAGGTCCTGCACGCCAGCGAACAGGTGACCGTACCCGCACCGCTGCCACCGTCTGGCTCGGCGACGGCCGTCACCCGGTTTACCGACATCTGGGACAAGGGCAAGGCGGCGGTGATCTGGTCCGAGACCCGCGTCACCGCGCCGGACGGGACGCTGCTGTGGACGCAACTCCGTTCGATCTTCGCCCGCGGCGAGGGTGGGTTCGGCGGTGACCGCGGGGCGTCGACGTCGGCGGCCGCACCGGACCGGGCGCCCGACCTCGAACTCGACATCCCGGTGTTGCCGCAGCAGGCCCTGCTCTACCGGCTCTGCGGCGATCGCAATCCGCTGCACTCCGATCCCGAGTTCGCCTCGGCCGCAGGCTTTCCGCGACCCATCCTGCATGGCCTGTGCACCTACGGCATGACCTGCAAGGCCCTCACGGACTCGTTGCTCGACGGCGAGGCCGGTGCAGTCGGCTCCTACGGAGCGCGGTTCGCCGGTGTGGCCTATCCCGGTGAGACGCTGAAGGCCTCGGTCTGGAAAGAAGACGGGCACCTGCTCGCCACCGTCACAGCGCCCGCGCGCGACAACGCGGTCGTCCTCAGCGGCGTAGAGCTGACCCCGGCCTAGCCTTTTGGCGCTTTAGCTCGAGTGCGACGCCAGCCGCACACTCAGCCTTCAGTGTGCGGCTAGGCGCACACTCGTCGGGCTAATGCCGCGCTAACTCGCCTCACTACTTCTGCGGGTCGGTCTCCGGCCACGACTCGTACGACGATCCACCCCAGTCGCTCAAGCATTTCCGATCTCCGGACGTCCCAGGTGTATTGCCTGCGATCGCTGCGATGCTGCTCGCCGTCGTACTCAACCGCGACTTTGATGTCTTCCCAGCCCATGTCCAGATACGCAATCGGATTACCCCACTCGTCGAGAACCGGAATCTGAGTCCGCGGCTGCGGCAGACCCGCTTGAATCAACACGACCCGCAACCACGACTCCTTCGGTGATTGCGCGCCCGCATCGACGAGTTCCATCGCTTGGCGTGCATCTGCGATGCCTCTTCGTCCTGCGTACCTGCGAATCATCAACTCGACATCAGCCGTTTTGACGTCAGTTGCTCTTGCGAGCGAGTCGATCGCCGCCACTGCCGACATGGTTGGGTACCAACAGCCGAAGTCGAGTGCCGTCCTTGCCGGCGACGTGACGCGCATCCCGGCCATCAAGTCGATCTCGTCTTCCTGAATTCGGTCCCGATGCGTCCGGATTCCAGGCGGACATCGCCGATTGTTGTGAATCAAGTCGACGACAGGAACATCGTCGGCCCACCTACTGTCATGCATCGCGGCTGCGGCGAAACCTGCGACAACACCGCGGCGTCGAGTCCAGAGCCACCCCGCCTTCGCGCGGCTTTTTGCGTCTACATCGACGCCACGTAGGACGTAGACATCTGGGAAGACCCGGCGGCACCGCGTAGCAAGTTGCGCCTTGGACCACTTCCCTGCGGCGATGGCCTCGCTACCGATAAATGGCTCTCGCACCACATCAGGGTCGCAGGCAGCAGTACTACCGTCACTTCAGCTGTGCACACATTGACGAGCGTGCGGCAGACCGCACACTCGGACACGACTGGGCGGCTAGCCGCACACTCGGGCGGGCGCAGAGCGGAGCAGAAAGCTAGCCGAGGATCAGGCCGGAGGTCGGGACGCC
>CBAAAS010000379.1:0-4119 GCA_964658855.1 uncultured Mycobacterium sp. | reverse complement strand
CGATTGGGCGGACGTCGCCCGGGACCGGGGCAGCGAGTGGGCGGACGTCGCCCGCGAACGCGGTGCTGAGCTGGGCGAGCGAGCTTACGAACGAGGCAGCGAGCTAGCCGACACGGCGCGTGAACGCGGAGGCGAACTGGCCCACCGCGGCAAGGTCAAAGCCCGCCGCTGGTCCTGACGCTGGCTTCTCCCCCGGCGCGGTAGGTTGAAAACCACCGCCGCTAGGAGTCCATGTCATGACGTCACCTGACTTCGATCCCAACACTCCGCGTTACCGCGTACCGCAGGCGGGGTCGCCCGAGCGGCCTTATGTACAGCCCGGTGACCTGATACCGCGATTCTTCGCCCGGCTGATCGACGGCATCGTGGTGAACATCGTGGTGTTCGTGCTGACGATGTTCGTCTTCCGCGACTACGGATATTTGGTGACCGGCGTGTTCTCCGGGGTTCTGATGTTCGGCTATTTCGTGCTGTTCGAAGTGACCCAGGGCGCGAGCCTGGGCAAGCGACTGCTCGGACTGAGCGTCCTGGGTCCGGGCGGGCGGCCCCGGCCGGACGTCTCCCAGTCGGCAATCCGCAATTCGTTCACGTTGCTGGCAGTGGTGCCTTACCTCGGTCCACTGCTGGCGTTCGCTGCTTACGTAATCATCGCCGTAACGATCAACGCCAGTCCGTGCAAGCAGGGCAAGCACGACGAGTTGGCCGGCGGCACCCAGGTGATCAAGGTCTAGCCGCGAGATACCGGGCAAAAGTCTCGACGATGGTGTCGAGGCTCTGCCCGACGTCGATTGCCTTCCCGTGCTCGTCGGAATCGAGTGGTTCCAGCGCGTTGAATTGCGACTCCATCAGCGACGGCGGCATGAAGTGTCCGGTTCGTCGGGCTTGCCTGCGGTCGATCAGCTCCGATGAGCCCGTCAAATGCAGAAATTCGATAGTCGTTCGGTGCGAACGTAATTGGTCACGGTACCGGCGTCGCAGCGCCGAGCAACTCATCACGCCGCGGTCATGGTCGGCGAGCCACTGCCCGACGGCGGCCAGCCACGGATAGCGGTCATTGTCGTCGAGGGGCGTGCCCGCGGACATCTTCGCGATGTTGGCTGCCGGGTGAAAGGAGTCGGCATCGGCGAACGGGATGCCGAGACGACCGGCCAGCGCCGCGCCCACGGTCGACTTGCCGGAGCCGGACACACCCATCACCACGATTGCCGTGTCTGGCGGACAGCGCTTTTCAGTGGACACGTTGCCCGCTACTGCGATGGCGAATTGCGGTTCCACTCCAGCCAGCCCACACCGGTCCGCCCGTCGGCGGTGTTCACGGTGGCCCAGACCCGCGGAAATTGGCTGACCCGGCCGTCTTTGGCGACCAGACGTAGCGGCGCGTGTCCGAGCACGTCGACCGTCGCAATGATCCCGCCGGGATCGACCGTCAGCGTTGCGGTGACCGGCAGGCCGTCAGCGTCGAATGTTTGAGTCGGCGAGATGGTTTGCAATTCAGTCACCGTGCCGCTGCGGTCCTGGATGTATCCGACACTCATCGGCGGGATCCCCGGAATTTTGAGGTCCACGCCGTGCAGGTGCGTTCCGTCGTCGAGGTGCAGCGCGCTCCAGAGCCAATCCATGCCCCACCAGTCCCGCACTCCCCAGGAGTGGTCCCGCTGGCCGGGCACCGCGTCGAGGGTGTAGCGACGCCCGTCGACGATAACGGATCCTGTTACCGTGCAGGGAATTTCGTATCGAGTCGCCACCCGATACTGATACGGCGTGCCGTCGGTGGTCCATTCCAGTTCGATCGCCACGTCGACCGGCTCGCCGTCTTCCTCTCGCAGCAACGCGCCGGGGTCGCCATAGGACTGACCGTGGCCGCGTAGCGCCACCCGATAGGTGCGCAGCGGGTCGCGGGCAGCATGGGTGAAATCGATTGCACTCGTATTCACCGCCCACGGGTCAGCCGGCAACGGAACCTCGAAGTCGACGACGGCGACGGTGGGCAGGCCCGGACCACACAGCAGGGCATGCAGCCAGGCAGTCTGCTGATTGGGGATCAGCCCGAGACGTATCCAGCCACCGAATCCTTGTGCGGCATCGGCGAAGTCGGCATACCAGCTCTCATTCCACAGCGGCTCGTCGGTCGGGGTGTGGGCTGACTCGTCATCGGTCGACGGGCAGAGCGGTTCGACTGCCGCCGGAGCCGGCAGGATGGCCAGTGCATCAGTGTCGAGCACATGCTCGCAATGGCGTTGCAGCATGGTCATGAACATGGCGTCGCCACGTTCGGTGCGCTCCACCAACATCGACGACACGATGGCCATCATCACCCCGAAGAAACTCTGCCTGCGCACTCCCTCACGCACATCGGCGAGGCTGATCGGCGCCTGCGGCCCGAGGGCGCGGTGGTAGCCGTCCAGCAGCGCGTCGTAGTGCTCGCGGCGATCGGCGACCGGCAATGCGCAACCCAAGAAGTAGGCCAGATCTGTCATTGCGGGACCCCAGGTGACCGTCTGCCAATCAACCACGGTCAGTGGGCGTTCCGCGCCCTCAGCGCCGAACAGCAGGTTGTCGAGGCGATAGTCGCCGTGGATCAAACCGTGGACGCGGTCTTGGGCCGCCTCCGCGGCCAGGTAGCCGTCGAAGCCGCCGACCAGTCGCTCGCACACCAGCCGATGCTGTGGCGAGATCTGGTCGCCGTAGCGATCGACGAACGCGGCGAACAGTGCGGTGATCAACGCCTGGTTGATCGGTGCATCGCGATTGAGCCACGCTGCGTCAGCGAGCGCGGCATCACCCAGTAGGGGCCCCTGCAGGCGAGCTAATTCGGTGACGGCGGTGTGGGCTTGCTCCGTTGTGGCGCCTCGGATTTCGTCGCCGACGACGGCCGGGGTGGCATCGCCGAGCAGCACGTGGAAAATACCCGACGACGCGTCGAACGCGTTGTGGTAGCACGGCGCGACCGGACCGTGCAGGCGCGCGGCGATGTCGCGGTAAAAGCACACCTCACGCTCGTAGAGGCCCAGCGTCATCCCGGTCTGGCGACTCATCGGGTCGGTCGCCGCGACCTTCAGCACCACCGAGGCAGGTCGGTCGGCCGGCGCACTTTCGACATAGTCGGCGTACTTCAGCTGGACCCGATAGCACTCGCTCATCTGGCCCGTGCCGATCCGTTCAGCGGTGAAATCGGTTACGGTTCCGGCGCCGATGGCTGCCGTCAGCCACGCAGCGGTGAGGTCGGCCGGCCGTTCGACGACATTGTCGGTGTGCGGTGTCATGGCTCATCCACGAAACCACATTCACCGTCATCGCGCCAGGGAAAAGCCTTCCCAGGCCAGCCGTCGTTCGGGGTGCGGATCGAACTCGAGATGGGACTTGCGGTCGAACACCATCACCGCGCGGTCGGTGTCGGTGTAGGCCGGCCAGTCATCGCCCGGATTACCCGAGCGACTGAATGATCGCCAACGCCTTTGCACTTCGCGGGTGACCCGCAGAGCTGACCGACGATCAATGGGCGCGGTCAGTAACGCGCCGACCCTGGTGCGGTAGAAGCCGAAGACCGCGAGCAGTTCGGTGGCGTGCGTGGCCCCAAGCCCCGACCAGCGCAGTATGCGGGGTGCGTAGTCGTACCGATACAAGTAGGTGGGCGCAAATCGGCCGTGGGCTTCGGCCATCCCCCACGCCGCCGAGCCGAATGCGAAATCGCCGCCCAACCGGATGCACGCCGATCGCCCGGGGTAATCGGGGTAGGCGCCGGTAATGCGTTCCCGCTCGGCCGGTTCGACCTCGGCCAGCAGTGCCTCGATCATCGGCTCGTTCGTCGGCAACAGCTGCAGGAAACGGGTGAACAGCTTCCCCTCGTCGGCGTTGGTCCCGACGATGAGGGGAACGCGATGTGCTTTGCCCTGCAGCATCGCGTCGATCGGGTCCAATGGCAACACATCGTCGCCGAACACCGGTCCGATGGGGAAGGCGCCCAACATGTCTCGTACGCCGTCGTTGATCAGACGGTTCTGCGCCGCCACCAATTCCGCCGGGGTCGCCTTCATCAGCGCATCGACGGCATCCTGCTCGCCGGCCCCCAACAAGGTGGCGAACCGAGCCGCGAACTGGGCGGCGACATCGGTGGACCGT
>CBAAAS010000378.1:0-4126 GCA_964658855.1 uncultured Mycobacterium sp. | reverse complement strand
GAATCAACAGGAACACCAACGCAGGAAACACCACCACGATCAGCCAGGCGCCCTCCGTGAACTTCGCGATCGCGAAAATCAGCACCACAGTCGTCGACAACAGTCCGGCCGACAGATTGATCGTCAGATTGCGACGCCAGCCGCTATCACGTTGGGACAGATGGTGTTTGGCCATGCCGTAGCCGGCCATCGCGAAGGCGCTGAACACCCCCATCGCGAACAGTGGAACCAGTGCGCCCACCGAGCCGCCGGTCGCCAGCAGCAGCACGACCGCCAGGACCGCCAACAGGACAATGGCATTCGAAAAGACCAGCCGATGGCCACGTTTCAGAAGCGGGCGCGGCAAGAAACCATCCTCGGCGACGAAGTGCGCCAGTGCAGGAAACCCGTTGAAGCTGGTGTTGGCGCCGTTGTAGAGAATCGCCGCGCTCGCTGCCTGCAACGAGAAGTACAGGACGTTGCCGAGCGGGCCGTCACCGAACACCGCGCGGCCGATCTCGGAGAGCATCGAGGGATATCCCGCGAGATACGGAGTCGCGTGGGTCAAGGAAGCCAACCACGCCACACCGGCCAGCAGGAGCCCCAACGTCCAGGCCATGACGGTCAGCACCCGACGGGCATTACGGCCGGCCGGCCGCCGAAAAAGGTTGACTGTGTTGGAGATTGCTTCCACACCGGTCAGCGACGAGCCGCCGTTGGCGAACGCCCGCAGGATCACCAGGACGGTCGCGCCCATTACCAAGCCGTTGCCCTGATGTATCGGTACCGCTCCGGCAATGTGGGCGGGGTCGTACGTCGGCAGATCCCCGATTACCGCACGCACGGCCCCGACCACGACCATCAGCGTGAGCATGGCGATGAACCAGTACGTCGGCACCGCGAACGTCCGGCCGGCCTCGCGGAGCCCACGGAGGTTGGCGAAGCAGAAGATCAGCACCGAGCCGATGGTGATCTCCAGGCTGTAGGGGCCTAGCGCCGGCAGGGCGGAGGCCACCGCCACCGTGCCCGCCGCGCATTGAATCGCAACGGTGACCACGTAGTCGATCAGCAGTGCCGCCGCCGCGATTTGCGCCACCCGTGGTCCGAAGTTCTCGCGGGCCACGATGTAGGAACCACCGGCCCGGGTGTAGGTCATCACGACTTGGCGATAGGAGGCGGCGACCAGGGCCAGGATCAGCAGGATCACCCCGGTCAGTGGGAGCAGCAAGACGAAGGCCGCCATCCCAGCCGCCGGGAGTAACTCGACCATGATCTGCTCGGGGCCGTAAGCGGTCGAAGAGATCGCATCTGGCGAAAGCGCGCCCAAAGCAACAGGATTGGACAGTTTTTGGTGCTGCAGCTCGTCGGTGATCAACGGTTTGCCGAGGACGACTCGCTTCCACCCGTCGACCAACGAAGGCGCGATCTTCGGCTCGGAAGCCGCAACTGTCATCAGGCATTCCTAACCGATGGAAAAGCCGCCCGCCGCCATCCTTACGGCATCTTGACGCGCTTCGCCCAGTCGAGATCGACCCGAGGCCGCCACGGAAACGTCGATACGGTCGCCAGCAGTGCGAGCAGCTTGAAAGGATGTACGTGTGGCACACGAGGCAAACATCGCTCCCGGCGAGGAACCAGCGGCAGCAGACCCTGCCACGGTTTTCTCCGCGTTAGCCGAGATCATCTACCAGGGCTCGGAGTCGAGCCAGATCTACGCGGCCATCTGCGTCGCCGCAACGCTAGTGGTCAACGGGTGCGATCACGCAAGTTTGCTAGTTCGTAAAGACGGTCGCTATGTCACCGTCGGCGCCAGCGACAGCATTGCGCAGCGGATCGACGATATGGAACGCCTGGCCGGCGACGGACCGTGCGTCGACGCGATCGAAGAAGAGACGCCGCAGGTCGAAACCGATCTGACCAGTCCGAATTCGTGGCCACAGTTGGCGAAACGGATCATCGCCGAGACACCGGTGCGCGGCGCGATGGGTTTCCGCATCCTGGTGGACAAGCGCAAGACCGGGGCGCTCAACCTGTTCAGCGACACCGCAGGCGTCTTCGACACCGAATCCGCCGGGCAGGCAATCGTGCTGGCGTCGTTCGCCAGCGTGGCGATCAATGCTGTCGCGCAGGGCGAGGACGTCTCCACCTTGCGGCGCGGGCTGCTGTCCAACCGTGAGATAGGTAAGGCCGTAGGGATGTTGATGATGCTGCACGGCGTCGACGAGCAGAACGCGTTCGACATCCTGCGCCGGTATTCGCAGGATCTGAACATCAAGTTGGCCGACGTGGCGCGCTCGGTCATCGACAGCCGCGGCAGGCCGGTATTCGGCGAGGGCGACCGGGCATAGCGCTCCCGTGTCCTACTCGGGCAGACGCAGCTCGGGCTTCTCAACCTCTTCGATGTTGACGTCTTTGAACGTCACAACACGCACCTGCTTGACGAACCGAGCCGGCCGGTACATGTCCCACACCCAGGCATCGGACAGTCGCAGCTCGAAGTAGACCTCGCCGTCGGCGTTGCGCGGAACCATCTCCACGCTGTTTGCCAGGTAGAACCGGCGCTCAGTTTCCACCACGTAGCTGAACTGCCCCACGATGTCCTTGTATTCGCGGTACAGCGAGAGTTCCATCTCGGTTTCATACTTTTCGAGATCCTCGGCACTCATCGGCTCAGCCGTCCTTCTCCGTCCCGCGGTCGATTGACCTGATCCATCTTTCCCCACTCATCCTCGATTTGCTCACCCGGCTCGATAGCACTGTCAGGTTGGCATTCCGCCACTGTCCGCACCCCCGGCTGGGTCAGATAGCCGATCTCCGCATCGTCGACCGGCGGGAACGCCACCCGCCGCACATTGATGAACGAGTACCGATGCTCCGGGCAGGGTCCCAGCTCGCGCAGGGCCAATGAATGCGCTGCGGTGCTGTAGCCCTTGTGCACGGCAAATCCGTAGCCCGGGTGGGCATTCTCCATCGCCACCATCAGTCGATCCCGGCTGACCTTGGCCAGCACGCTTGCCGCAGCGATACACGCCGCCGCCGCGTCGCCGCCGATCACCGGCAGCGACGGCACCGCTAGCCCGGGCACCCGGAACCCGTCGCTGAGTACATAGCCGGGGCGAACCGGCAGTCCAGCCACCGCCCGTCGCATCCCTTCGATGTTGGCCACGTGCACACCGCGCCGGTCGACTTCGGTAGACGGGATGAACACCACGTGATAGGCCAACGCGTATCGGCGGATCAATGGGAACAACTTCTCCCGCGACTTCTCGGTGAGCTTCTTCGAATCATCAAGAGCAGCAAGGCTTTCCAGCCGACTAGGCCCCAGTACGCACGCCGCGACCACCAACGGCCCGGCGCAGGCGCCCCGCCCGACCTCGTCCACCCCGGCCACCGGCCCGAGCCCGCTGCGATAAAGCGCTGACTCCAGTGTGCGCAGGCCCGATGATTTGCGGATCACCGTCCGCGGCGGCCAGGTAGTGGCCACGCCTACTGATTCTGCTGCGGATTCACCGCACGCACAGCACCCCACCGCGAGGGCGGCCACACAATGAACCGTGCCTTGCCGATCACGTTGTCGACCGGGACCGTGCCGGCCATCGGGTCACCGGTGCACAGCAGTCCGTTGATCGCGTCGCCGGGAGTGCTGGTGCAGTGGGCGCGGGAGTCCGCCGAGTGAGTGCGGTTGTCCCCCATCACCCACAGTCGTCCCTCCGGGACGTGAACGGGACCGAATTCGGGCCCCAGGCATGGGTAGACGGCCGGGTCGGCGTTCAGCGTGGCCGGATCCAGATACGGCTCGTTCAATCGCTTACCGTCGACCGTGAGCCCGGTGTTGTTGCGGCACTGCACCGTCTGACCGCCGACCGCGACGACGCGCTTGACCAAGTCGTTCTCGTCGGGCGGCACAAAGCCGATGAATGACAGCGAGTTCTGCAGCCAGCGGATCACTGCGTTGTGCGAGCGGATCGACTTGTAGCCCACGTTCCACGGCGGTGGACCCTTGAAGACGATGACGTCACCGGGGTGTGGCGAGCTGAAATTAAAAGTGACTTTGTCGACCATGATCCGGTCTCCGACGCAACCCGAGCAGCCGTGCAGCGTGGGCTCCATCGATTCCGACGGGATCAGGTACGGACGGGCCACGAAG
>CBAAAS010000377.1:0-4138 GCA_964658855.1 uncultured Mycobacterium sp. | reverse complement strand
GCCGTCGTGATCCAGCACCTCGAGGTGCGCACCAAGCGGGTCCACGAATCGGGCGGTGGCGATATCGGTCCGGTTGTGCGCCAACGTGTTCCAGACCACCACCTCGCCGTCGACCGCGCTGGACAGCAGCTCCAGCGAGTTGTCCCGGGCAGCCCGGCCGAGCTCCCACGCGTCGCGCCAACTGGTCAGCAGGTCGAGGTAGACCTGGTCGGACTCCGAGCCGGTGATGGCGTCGTGATGGGCGCCGTACGCCAACTGCACCCACGCCTTGGCCAACGCGGCCTGCGGGTACTCGGCGCCGGCCACCAAACCGGCGAACACCGCGAACTTCTCGGCGTCGAGCACCGCGTCCTCGGCAGCGCGGTTGGCCTGCTTGGTGTCGATGAACGACACGTCCTTGCCGGTGTAGATCGGGTTCATGTCCCGGGTCTGCGGTGACGGCGTCTCGTCGCGGTCGTCCAGCTCGGCCCGCACCGCGGCGAAGAACTCACGCGGTAGCGCGCAGACGAAACGCGGCCAGGTGTACCGAGAGGCCCAGTCGCGGTGAATCTCGGTGACCCACTTGTTCGGTGGCGTGTAGTCGGTGCCGACCGGCAGTAAGACGTTGCGGGTGAGCGCGACCTTCTTCAATTCTGCGAACAATTCGACACAGGCCTGCTCGGCTTCGGTCACCGTGGTCGACTCGTCCATCCACCAACCGGCCGAATAGTGCGCCGGCATGTAGTGGGTGAGCAGGCCGCGGCCGGACGGCGAGATCCATTCGAACTCGCTGCTGAACTGCATCCCCGACACGCCGCCCTCGCTGTGCATCGGACCCCACTGATGGTGCGGTCCGCGGGCCCACGAACTCGAGGTCAGCCCGGCGTCGGCGGCCATCCCGGGAAACTGGGGGTCATGGCCGAACACGTCGAGCTGCCACGCGGTTTCCGGGTCGCCGCCGAGCACGTCGCGCTGAAAACCGATGCCGTGCACAAAGTTCCGGATCGTCGTCTCGGGGCTGGTGAGATTGGTGTTCGGCTCGTTGTAGGTGCCGCCCATGATCTCCACCCGGCCCTGCCGCATCAGCTTGCGCAGGTCGGCGCGATCTTCGGGGTGGGTGTCCCAGTAGGGCTTCAGGTAGTCCACTTCGGCGAGCACGAATTTGTATTCGGGTTCGCGGCGGGCCATCTCGAGATGGGCGTGGACCAGCTCGAAAGCGTTGGTCTGGCGGGCTTTTCCGGGCGGGTCCTCGGTCCAGAGGCTGGTGTAGGCGCCCTGGGTGTTCCACCACACCGGGTCGTAGTGGAAGTGGCTGATCATGAACATCGTCCAGCCGGGCTCGGCGACGACGAAGTCGAACGGCGTCGAAGTCGTGGCGACGTGCACCTGCGCGGCCCGCCGCTGTCCGGCAACCGGATCGGTGACACTCACCGGCACCTCGATGACGGTGCTGCCGACCGCCGACCCGCTGAGCCCGTCGCCGTCGACGCGGACCCGCACCGGCTCGGTGACCCCGTCCAGCGTCACCCGGACCAGCTGCACCGGCGCATCCGCCGGGCCCACGAAAAGTTCCGTCGACTCCGCCGAAATGACCTGCATTCCTGCACCCTACGACCGGATGACAGGCTTGCGCCGTAAGCAACGGAAAGGTTCGGCCATGCCTGCTCTCGCTTCACCCGTCGCTGACGAACGCAGCGCGCTGCGCGAGTACCTCGCCTACCACCAGAGCGCATTCGTCGCGGTGGCCTATGGCCTGACCGACGAGCAGGCCCGGCAGACGCCGACGGTCAGCGCATTGTCGGTCGGCGGGCTGATCAAACACGTCACCGGTATGCAGCGCACCTGGATGTCGCGGGTCGCTGCCGCACCGGATGCTCCGCCGAAAGATCCCCGCTCGTTCGACGAGATCGCCAAGGACTTCGGCGACCAGCACGTGATGGGACCCGACGAGACGCTGGAAGGCCTGCTGCGCGCATTCGAAGCAGAGAACGCCACGTCGTTGCAGCTGGCCGAGACAGCCGACCTGGACGCGAAAGTGCCTGTGCCGCAGGATATCCCGTGGTTCCCGAAGGGCATCAAGGACTGGTCGGTGCGCTGGGTGATCCTGCACGTGATCAACGAGCTGACCCGGCATTCCGGCCACGCCGACATCATCCGCGAAAGCATCGACGGCGCCACCATGTACGAGCTGCTCGCCGGTTTGGAGGGCTGGTCGATCGACGGCTGGGTCCAGCCCTGGGCCAAGAAGCCGGAGCAGCAAAATGCAGACTCGTAGCGGCCTGGCCCGCCGCGACACCGACGACGGTGCCGTCGAGCTGTATTACGAAGACCTCGGCGACCCGAAAGATCCGGCCGTGCTGTTGATCATGGGCCTGGGCGCCCAGCTGCCGATGTGGCCGGACGGCTTTTGCGCCCAGCTCGTCGACGCGGGCTACCGGGTGATCCGCTTCGACCATCGCGACACCGGGCTGTCAGCCAAGATGCACGGCCAGCGCGCCAAGGGCTCGGTGGCTCGGCGGTTCGTGCGCTACTCGTTCGGTCGGACCAGCCCGGTGCCCTACACGCTGGTCGACATGACGCACGACGTCGTCGCGCTGCTGGATCACCTGGGCGTCGTCCGGGCGCATATCGTCGGCGCCTCGATGGGCGGGATGATCGCGCAGATCCTGGCCGCCACCGAGCCGGACCGGGTCGCGTCGCTGGGGGTGGTGATGTCGGGCACCGGAAGAGCGTTCTCCCGGCTGCCGGCGTGGCGGGTGATCCGGCTGGCTTTCACCTCGCCCGGCGACGACGCGTCCGACGAGGAGAAGCTGGCCTTCGAGGTCCGCAACGTCGCGATCTTCAACGGCCCCAACTTCTTGCCGCCCGAAGTCGAGCTGCGCAAGCGAGTCCAGCAACTCGCTGAGCGGTCCACCTATCCGCCGGGCATGCTGCGTCAGTTCGACGCCGTACTGGGCACCGGCAGCCTGGTGGCCTTCAGCAAAGCGATCACCGCGCCGACGGTGGTGCTGCACGGTTCGCACGACCCGATGCTGCGGGTCGGCCATGGCCGGGCGGTCGCCGCGGCCATCCCGGGCGCCCGGTACGTGGTGATCGACGGTATGGGCCACGACCTGCCTCAACCGGTGTGGCGGCCGGTCATCGAGACGTTGACCGAGAACTTTTCGCGCCAAACGAGCCCGCGGCCAGCACCCTGACCTGCGTGATTCGATACCGACCTGGGCCATTTGAGACACTGCAGCTATGAGTTCCAACAACCACCGTGGGGTTGCCAGGCTCGACCGGGTGCCGCTGCCGGTCGAGGCGGCTCGCATCGGCGTGACCGGTTGGCAGCTCACCCGCACCCTGGGCCGCATCCTGACCAAGCTGCCCGGCAAGGGCCCGCTGCAGCAAAAGGTCACCGGGCAGCTCCCCCAGACCTTCGCCGACCTGGGCCCGACCTACGTCAAGTTCGGCCAGATCATCGCGTCCAGCCCGGGTGCGTTCGGTGAGCAGCTGTCCCGCGAGTTCCGCAGCCTGCTCGACCGCGTGCCACCGGCGAACACCAAAGAGGTACACAAGCTTTTCAAAGAGGAGCTCGGCGGCGACCCGGCAGATCTGTTCGCCAGCTTCGATGAGGAACCGTTCGCCTCGGCGTCGATCGCCCAGGTGCACTACGCCACCCTGCACAGCGGCGAGGAAGTCGTCGTCAAGATCCAGCGGCCGGGTATCCGCCGCCGGGTGGCCGCCGACCTGCAGATCCTCAAGCGGTTCGCGCAAGCCGTCGAGCTGGCCAAGGTGGGTCGCCGGCTGTCCGCCCAAGACGTCGTCGCAGACTTCTCCGACAACCTGGCCGAGGAGCTGAGCTTCCGACTCGAGGCGCAGTCGATGGAGGCCTGGGTCGCTCACCTGCAGTCGTCGCCACTCGGCAAGAACATCCGGGTCCCCCAGGTGTATTGGGATCTGACCTCCGAGCGGGTGCTGACCATGGAACGGGTGCAGGGCATCCGCATCGACGATGTCGCCACGATCCGTAAGGCCGGCTTCGACGGCACCGAGCTGGTCAAAGCCCTGCTGTTCAGTCTCTTCGAGGGCGGCCTGCGGCACGGTCTGTTCCACGGCGACCTGCACGCCGGCAACCTCTACGTCGACGACAAGGGCCGGATCGTATTCTTCGACT
>CBAAAS010000376.1:0-4162 GCA_964658855.1 uncultured Mycobacterium sp. | reverse complement strand
GCTTGCCCGGCTCCGCCCACTGGTCAGGCTGCCCGGGGAGGCAACGCTCGTCGTATGCCTGGATCTCCAGCAAGGATGGCGCCGACTCGGGCACATCCGGCATGCCCAGAGCTTGGCGCAGGGGCTGTTCGGATAGCTTGACAAGCATTGAATCGAAGTCGCCGGACTGCTGGATCCGCGAGGGAAAGAGGTGCAGTGCAACCAGCGGAATATCCTGCTGTTCCGCGATATTCGCGACGAGCCGCTGTTCGTTCATACCCGCCACAATCAGGTCGGCACCGTCTGCGAGCGACGCGAGCGCCGTGCCTTTGTCCACCCAGACCTGGGCGACTCGTTGTACAACCTCAGGCAGGGCAGCGTACGGATTGTTCATGTTGCCGACCAGAAAGTCCGCCGCCGTGTTCAACTGCGCGTGGGAGTCAGGTCCGTAGGCCACCGCGTCGAGCCCGACCGACTCGACGAGCGTCACTATGTTGGGCGGTACAGCAATCCGCACGTCATGACCCCGTCGCTGCAGCTCTCGACCGACAACAGCGCACGGCTCGACGTCGCCTCGACTCCCGTAGGCGGCCAGCACAAATTTCATCGCGGAGGTACCCCCAGCGCTAACACGGCGACATCATCCTCCAGACCTGAACCGAAGCCGTCCAATAGCGATTGAATCGCCACGACAATCGCCGATGCTGTGGCCGGCGCGTGTTCGGCGGCGAATTCCAGCAGTGCGCCATGGAAGTCATAGCGTTCTGGGCCACTACCGACCCGCGCCTCAGTCAACCCATCGGTGTAAAGGACCAACGTGTCGCCAGGTCCGAGTCGAAATCGCGTGGCGACAAATCTCGGCTCCATGGGTATCCCGACGGGATGACCACCGACGGTGTCGGCATAGCGCGCCTCGCCGCCTGCGCCAAGTACCAGCGGGGGCAGATGCCCACCGCTGGCTAGCTGAACGTCAAACTCGCCATCGGCCGGCGTGAGGATGCCGAAAATCACTGTGGCAAATTGATTTACCGTGTCCCGGAACTCCTGGCTCAGCACGGTGTGCAGGTTCTGCAACACCTCAATCGGGTCGTCGTCAAAGGCCGCCGCGGCCCGCAGCGTGTAGCGGGTCAACGATGTCACCGCGGCAGCGCCTGCACCTTTGCCACTCACGTCACCAATGAAGAAGGCCCACTTGTCATGTGCCAGCGGGAACAAGTCGTAGAAATCCCCACCGACATCGTCGGCGGAAGCGGCGTGGTAGTGGGCAGACGCCTCCAAACCCTCGGGTGGTGAAAGCAAGGGCGGCAGCAACGAGCGCTGCAGAGTTCGAGCGAACACCTGGACACGCGCGCGCTCACTCTCGACCCGTTGCCGCTCGTCGAGAAGTTCTCGCTCGTAGGCGCGTCGCACGCCCGCGTCGTGAAATGTGATGCGCATCAGCATTGGTAGGCCGTCGGTATCAAACTTGACATTGGCTGTCACGAACATCGGAAGTCGGCCACCGTCTGCGGTCACCAGATCGACGGTGACGCCGGCGAGCTGGCCCTGCAGTTGCAACAGCGGCGCGAAATGCGTTTCGTAGTGGATGAGGCTTCCTACGGCCAACAGATCAGTGAAAGGCTTGCCTGCCAACGTGTTTCGCTCGTAGCCGAGCCATTCCAGCAACGTCGCGTTCACGCTGACGATCCTCCGGTCAGGCCCCGCCACGACGTAGCCGCACGGCGCATTCTCGTAAAGATCCCAGGCGTTTTCGCCGGCGGCCGACTCCGGCGTCACGTCGCGCCGGCGAATGCAGCGATGGCCTCTGCGGTGCTGTCCGGAGCGCTGAGCTGAGGGCAATGGCCAACGGCGTCGAGCGTGACCAACTCGCTGCCTTCGATGTTCCGCTGGACGTAGGCGCCAACCTCGCGGGGCGCCAACGTGTCCTGCGCACATTCAATCACCAGGGTAGGCAACGATACTCGAGCAAGATCGGCACGATTGTCGGACAAGAAAGTGGCGCGTGCGAACACCCGGGCGCACGCCGGGTCGGTGCGACAGAAGCTCTCGGTGAGCTCGTCGCCAAGTTCGGGCCGTTCCGGTGTACCCATGATCACCGGTGCCATCGACCGCGACCACCCGAGGTAGTTGCTCTCGAGTGAAACCAGAAGTTCGTCGATGTCGCCGCGGGAGAAGCCACCGTGATAGTCGCCCTGGTCGAGGTAACACGGCGAGGGAGTGAGAAGGATCAGCCGGGCAAAGCGGCTCGGATCGGTCGCGACGGCGAGCACGCCCATCATCGCGGCCACCGAGTGACCCACGAATGTCACGTCATGGATATCCAAGTCGTTGACGATGCCGAGAATGTCGTCGGCATATCCCTGCAGTGACCGGTACCGCTTCGGATCCCAGGCCGAGGGGTCCGAAGCACCGCATCCGACGTGATCGAACAGAACCAGCCGGAAGCTGGACTCGAGTCGTGCTTCAACGAGTCGCCACAGATGCTGATCGCACCCGAAGCCGTGCGCGAGCATGATCGTCGGACCGTCCTCGAGTCCGGCGAATCGCACGTTGTTCCGCGCCTGCAAGCTCACGTGCTCATCCTGCCACCGCCGTACCTCGGTACCGTCGGCAACGTGCGGTGGATCGTCGACGCCATGAATGTCATCGGGACTCGACCGGATGGTTGGTGGAAGGACCGCCCACGCGCCAGAGTCCTGCTGGTCGAACAGCTCGAGCGCTGGACGTCGACACACGCCCACGTCGTGTCCGTGGTCTTCGAGCATCCGACGTCGGTTCGCTCGTCGTCGATCGCGATCCACCACGCGCCCAAAGCCGCAGCGAATTCGGCTGATGACGAGATTGTCCGACTGGTCAGCGCCGAGGAGCGCCCTGCGGAAATCACCGTCGTGACCTCGGATGCCACGCTGGCCGAGCGGGTCCGACACGCGGGCGCGACGGTTTATCCCGCGGCGAAGTTCCGCGATCTCATCGACCCGCTCAACGCCACTTGATGCCGCATCCGATCGACGGTCGTTGTTCGGCAGCGACGGGCCGGCCGCCGAGTACTGCATCGACCGCGGCTCGGACATCGGCGCCCGTCACCGGCAGGTCGTTGCCCGGGCGGGAGTTGTCGAGTTGGCCCCGGTAGACGAGTCGACGCTCGCCGTCGAACACGAACGTGTCAGGTGTGCACGCCGCGGAGTAGGCCCGAGCCACGTCCTGGGACTCGTCATAGAGGTACCGAAACGTCCAGCCGTAGTCCCGGGCTGTGACGGCCATCTGGTCGGGTCCGTCCTGCGGATAGGCGACCACGTCATTGCTGGAGATCGCAACCATCGCAACGCCTTGCCCGGCGAGGTCACGGCCGAGCGCGGCCAACCCCGCAGCGACGTGCTTGACGTATGGGCAGTGATTGCAGATGAAGGTGACGACGAGCGCAGGACCGACGAAATCGTCGAGACTGACGGTCGCGCTGGTTGCTGGTTCGGGCAGCGAGAAATGCGGTGCCGCGGTTTCCAACGCAAGCATGGTGGACTCGATAGCCATGCCCGCCACACTAGCGTTCGAGCAGTTCGCTTCGCGAATGCCACGACACGAGTCCGCAGGGCCGAATTCTCTTGTCTCAGTGGCGACTGCCGCGCCATCTTCGGACAGACAGTCGGCGCGGCCGAAATGACTTTCGCGCTGTCCCTTTGCAAGCTGCCGGATGGCTCCGTAAAGGAGATGTCGCATCCTGTCAGCAAAGCGTAAAGGCGGTTGACCCAAGTCACCCCAAGAATCACGATCTGGTCACACGGTTCGCGAAGGCGAGGTCGGCTCCGAGGATAAAGACCGCTGACCTTGAACACGCGGGAACCACGCGGTGGGACGGTGTCGTCGTAACTGTGTGGAAAGAAGATTGATCAGCAGGCCTTCCGGAAGGGCAGAGCGAAGTGAATTCCGTCTTCGACGTAACGACTATTTTGACGCCGGCTGCTTCAAGCCGAAGGCGCGGACACACTGTGTCGACTCGGCCGACTTTCACTGAATACCAACAGAATAGAAATCCAACGCTTACGCAGCAGCCGAAGCATTGAATTCTCGTCTTGTCCAAGTCAACGACGTTGTCTGCGGACTGTGCGCTGATGCACCACAATAGAATCCGTCACACTCGATGATTCGAGAGAAATAGGGGAGATTCCATGCTCCACGAGTTCTTGGA
>CBAAAS010000375.1:0-4174 GCA_964658855.1 uncultured Mycobacterium sp. | reverse complement strand
CGGCGAGACCAATGCGAGCCTGCGCAAGGGCGACGACGTGCTGTCGATCACCGACGCGCGCGCTTCGGAGTTACTGGCCGATCGACGCGTGCGGGGCCCAGTGAAGAAAACGACCAAGAAGGCGCCTGCCAAGAAGGCTGCAGCGAAGAAAACCGCGAAGAAGTCGCCGGCCAAGAAGGCGGCAAAGCGCAGCTAGCGGCCCATTTCCGGGAAGCACCGTGGACCTGGAAAATTAATGGGTGATTCTCAGCCAGTTCTCAGGTACAGTATCCCTACACACGTCGTGAAAACGTCACGCGTCCGATAGGGAGAATCATGCGACCCGCCATCCGATACTGCATCACCGCTGGTGTTGCGCTCGGTGGCATAAGCATTCTGATCGCCGCCCCGTCGTCGCCTCCGCTGCGCGACGTCGAGGTGCCCGCGATGCAACTCTCCAACAACTCGCACGAGAACCCGGACGCGAACAGCCCCTCCTTCGCTGACCTCCTGCAGACCATGGGTGGGGTGGAAACCCCGGTCGTGGTGCAGAACATCACCGAGTCCGATGCAGGGGTGCTCGAAGGTGGTCAGCCGGCCAGCGTGCCGGGCCTCAGCGACCTGCTGAACCTGGGCAACGACCCGGTCGGCACCCCGGACCCGCAGGGCAAGTCGTTCATCGACATCGGGCCACTGCTGCCCGGCGACATCACGCTCACACCGCCTGCCGGTCGCTAGTTCTTCATCGGGCGGTCAGCATGTCTTGCCACGTGTGCTGCTGTGCCCCGCGCGCCAAATCCGATTGGGTGTAAACCCGACCGTCAGGCCCTACATAGCTGCCGGTGCTGGGGTCGTACCAGGCCGCTGCGACCGGTGGGGGGCCCGGCGGCGTGGACTGCTCGGGTGAGGCCTGCGGGACGCCCTGGCCGGACAGCGTCGCGTTCGGATCGCCCTTCCAGGCGTCGCCGTCGTTGAGTGGCACGTAGTGCTCGTCGCTCTCGCACAGTTTGACCGTCGGCGCCCGCTTGCCCGGCCGCGTGATGCAGGGATAGTTGCGCCCGCCCCGCACGTCGTTGCGGGAATCCTGCGGCACCCGGCAATACAGATCAGCCTGCACCCGGTTGGGTGCGTCCTCGAAGGTGGGTGGCCGAATCTGTTGTGCGGGAAGGAATCCCGTCGTGCAGGAGTGCGCCAGGTTGATGTTGAGATTGAAATCCAGGTAGACGGCCGGATGGCCGGCGTTGTTGTTGTTGGCGACGGTGATGCCCTGCATCAGCGCGATGCCTTGTGGCAACAGCACCAGGAGCTGTTCCAATGACGACTGGTAAGTGAGCGCCACGTGGCCCAGGCTCACCAGGTCGGCCAGCAAGATCGGTAGCGTCGGCTGCAGACGCTCGACGAGTTGGCGCGCCTCGCTGATCGCCGACGGGGCATGGTCCAGCACCCCGGCGACCGCGGAGTTGTGCGACTGGAGTTCGCCGCTGATCGTGGCCAGGTGTGCGGCCCAGCCGCGAACCGAATCGGCTGTCTGGCTTTGGGAATCCATCAGCGGACCGGACTGGTCGATCACTGTCGTCAACGCATCGAGATGAGCGCGGGCATCGAGGGCCAGCGCCGTGGACCCTTGCACGATCCGCGAGATCTCCGGGCCCAGGCCCCCGATCGCGATGTCGGCCTCATCGATCATCGTCTTCAAGTTGTCCTGCGGGATCGCCTGCAAGCCGCGGTTCGCGGCGTCGAGCAGGCTGTTGATGTCCGGCGGTACCGATGTGCGGTTGCGCGGGATGACGTCGCCCTCGCGTAGCGGCCGGGACGCGTCATTGCGTGGCAGCAGCGTGACGTACTGCTCGCCGACGGCGGACTGACTGTGCACCTGGGCGTCGAGGTCCGACGGGATCTTGTACTTCGAGTTCAGCGACAACGTGGCTTCCACGCCGGAGTCGGTGAGGTGCACCGACTCCACCCGTCCGACTTCGGTGCCGCGGTACGTGACGTTGCCGGTGCGGTACAAGCCGCCGGCCTCCGGCAGTTCCACCGTGACGCTGTAGCGGCCGATGCCGAACAACATCGCGGGCAGGCCCATATAGCCCACGCCCATCACGCCGCCGGCCGCCAGCGCGATCACGGCGACGATCACCAATTGGATGAGAATCTTTCTGGTAAGCCGCATTTCACGGCCCCTGGTCTACGTGGTAGGGCACTACGAGCGGATTCGCGGCGGTGTAGGGGCTTGGCAGCTGGCCGATTGTGCGGCCCCACTGCAGTTCGAGCTCGGTCAGGTTGCCTTCCCACCGGGTGCCGATCAGCAGCTCGTCGAGACGGCTCAGGGTCAGGTCGAAGATGCCGGTCGCGTTGCCGTAGTCGCCGCGAACCCAGTTCTCCAGTGTCTCGTTCGGCCACGGGTAGGTTGCCAGCACGCTCAGCGAGCGGGTCATGTCCGGGCCGGCGTTGGCCAGCGACTCCAAAATGGGTCCGAACTCGCGTAGCTCGGTGACCAGGTTCTGCTTGGTCTTGTTCACCGCGTCAGCGGTCACGCCGCTGAACTTGCCCAGTGCGTCGAACGTGTCGGCGAGATCGGTGCGCTCGTCGGCCAGCACCGCCAGGGCGTCAGGAATCGTGGTCAGGGCTTTGTCGAATACCGGCTTCTGGTCGGCGAATTGGCCTACCAGTGCGTTGAAGTGGTCGGTGGCGGCGATCATGTCGTCGGTCTGATCGTCGAGGTGGGTCACGAACGTGTCGAATTGTTCGATCAGGCTGCGTAAGTCGTTGTCGCGGCCGGCGAATGCGGCGCTGAACGCCTTGGTGATGTCCTGGATCTTGCCCAGTCCGCCGCCGTTGAGCATCAACGCCAGCGCAGCCAGCGTCTGCTCGGTGGTGGGGTAGCTGGCCGCGCGGGACAGCGGGATGAGGGAGCCGTTGTGCAGCTGACCTTTTGGTGGCTCCGCGACAGGTGGCGCCAACTCGATATGCAGTGAGCCCAGCAGGCTGGTCTGGCCGATCTTCGCCGTGGCGTTGGCGGGCAGTTGGACGTCGCCGTTGACGCGCACAGTGACCAGCGCGTGCCAGCCTTGGCGCTGGATTTTGGTGACATTGCCGACGGTCACGTCGCCGACCCGAACGCGCGAATTCTGTTGGATGTTGGTCACATCCGGAAGCTGCACTGAGATCTCGTACGAACCGGGACCACCACCGTTGGTTCCCGGCAACGGTAGCGAATTGGCGCCGCGCCATCCGCATCCGGTCGGCTCGGCCGCGATCAGCAATGCGGTCAACCAAACTCCGCATCGCCGTTTGAATTTCGGGGTCATGACCCGGCTCCCGGTGGCACCATCAGCCCGCGCAGCCCGTCAGCAGGGTTAGTGGATGTCGAGGGAGGCGGGGCCGGCGCCCCAGGCGGTGGGCCGGTTGGGACTTGGTCGGGTCGCATCCAGTCTTCGCTGTAGGTGATCTCGTTCGGCCGCGCCTGGGCATCGACGAGGAAATTGGCACCGAACGGCAGGAAGTTGTACTGCCGGTTCTTCAGGATCGGCGCCAGATACTGGACGCACAATTTCGAGGACTGCTGTGCACCCAGCTTCGCGGCGGCCTGAATTCCACCGCACAGGAACGAGATCGGGTCGGAGAAGTTGGTGCTCGCCAGTGACCCGGTCAGCGCGCCGTGGGCGGGCTCGTAGATGCTGATGAAGTTGGCAAACGCGGTCGGCGTGACGTGCAGCATCTGTTTGATCTGGTCGAGATTGTCGGTCAGGTTGGTGGTGATCGATGCCAGGTTGTCGCTCGTCAGGCCGATGGCGTCGCGGTTGTCGGCGACGAAGCTCTGCACGTCGGAGACCACGTCGTTGACATCACGCACCGCCCGCCCGACCTCGTCGGGATCGTTGGCCAGCAGCGCGGTCACCGCGGCGAAATTGCGGTTGAGTTGCTTGAGCAGGTCGGCGCTGTAGTGCAGAGCGGACACCAGGGTCGAGAGATTGCTGACGGTGGCGAAGATGTCGCCGCTGTGATCGCCGAGCGCCGAAAGTGCTTGGGACAGATTGATAACCGTATTCCGGATCTCGGACCCCTGGCCACGCAGATTGTCAGCAGCGGTGTTGACGAAGGCGCCCAGTGTGCTCACACCGCCGGGCTCGGTGGGCTGTAGCGCGTCGGTCAGCTTCTGCAACTGGCTGCGGACGTCGTCCCACTCCACCGGGAC
>CBAAAS010000374.1:0-4175 GCA_964658855.1 uncultured Mycobacterium sp. | reverse complement strand
ACTTCATCTGGAACATGGCTTTGAACTCGGCCAGCGCCCGCGCCTCCGGTGGCGCCTTGCCGGTCTTGTAATCGACCACCCGCAACTCACCGGTCGGCGCCAGGTCGATGCGGTCGATGATCCCGCGAAGCAGGGTGCCGTCGGCGAGTTCGACCTCGATGCGCTGCTCGCAACTCTGCGGGTCGAAGCGAGTCGGATCCTCCAGGCGGTAATAGCCGGACAGCAGCTTGCGGGCCTCGCCGAGCAGATGGGTCTGCTGCTCGGCGTCGAACTGCGCGGCCAACTCGGGTTCGGCGGCGAGTACCTGCTCCCACGCCGGACCGACCAGCGCGTCCACGGCCTGCGGGCCGCGTTCTGCCGCCGGCAGACCGTAGAGCTGTTCCAGCGCGGCGTGCACCACCGAGCCGCGCACCTGCGCAGTCGACGCCGGTTCGGGGAGCCGGTCGATCGCCCGGAAGCGATACAGCAGCGGGCACTGCTTGAAGTCGGCCGCTCGCGACGGTGACAGGGCAGGGCGCCGCCTGGTCGGTTCGCCACTCATATCCGCAGCCTAGAAGCCAGGTCGGACAACCCCGCGCACGTCCGGCGGCGCGTCTGCTGGCAGGCTTGTCCGCTGTGTCTGCAACCGGCCCGTTCGTCATCGGTGATCGAGTGCAGCTCACCGACGCCAAAGGCCGGCACTACACGATGGTGCTCAGCACGGGCGGCGAGTTCCACACCCACCGCGGCGCGATCACGCACGACTCGGTGATCGGTCAGCCGGAGGGAAGCGTGGTGAAGTCGGCCAACGGCGACCAGTTCCTGGTGCTGCGTCCGTTGCTGGTGGATTACGTCCTCTCGATGCCCCGCGGCGCGCAAGTGGTCTACCCGAAGGACGCCGCGCAGATCGTGCACGAGGGTGACATCTTCCCGGGCGCCCGGGTATTGGAGGCCGGCGCCGGGTCGGGGGCGCTGACCTGCTCGCTGCTGCGTGCCGTCGGACCCGACGGGCAAGTGATCTCCTACGACGTGCGGGCTGATCATGCCGAGCACGCGCGCCGCAACGTCGAGACGTTCTTCGGTCGCCTCCCGGATAACTGGCAGCTGGTCATCAGCGATGTCGTCGACGCCGATCTGCCCGACGGCTCGATCGACCGGGTGGTACTCGACATGCTCGCGCCGTGGGATGTGGTCGACCGTGTCTCGCGGGCACTGGTCGCGGGCGGCGTGCTGATGATTTACGTGGCGACCGTGACGCAGCTGTCCAAGGCGGTGGAGGCGCTACGCGCACAGCAGTGTTGGACCGAGCCTCGCGCGTGGGAGACGATGCAGCGCGGCTGGAACGTCGTCGGGTTGGCGGTGCGGCCACAACACAACATGCGCGGGCACACCGCATTTCTGGTATTTGCCCGCAAGCTGGCCCCGGGCGCGGTCCCGCCGACGCCGCTCAACCGAAAGCAACGCCCGACCCAGCCGTCGTCGCCGAGCTAATCGTCGCTGCGGCGTAGATCCCTTCGCGCCGAGAGCAATTCGAATTCCGGATGCGCGGCAACCAGGCGTTCTGCAGCGTCGAGCACATCGACGGCGTGTGCCCGATCCGATGCGGCCATCGCGACGCCGATCCCAGCCCGGCGATGAAGATCATGCGACCCCGTCTCGGCGACCGAGACATTGAATTTTCTTCGCAGTTCGGCGATTACGGGCCGGACCAGCGACCGCTTCTGCTTGAGCGAGCGCACGTCACCGAGCAGTAGATCGAACTCCAGCCAGCCGATCCACACCCGGGTCAGCGACCCGGTGTCGTCGGCGGCTCGGTGGTGTCGGCCCGGAACGCGAGCAGGACGTCGGCGGTACGTGCAGAGAGTTGCCAACCACCTTGGTACGGCTTGAATTCCATCGGAAAAGCGAACCTGGGGCCGTGTGCGTTCGACGAGCTGATGTCGACGTTGGCCACCACGTCGGCGGGGTCCCGGTCCGACCATTTGACGTCGCGCGCATCGAATTTCACCGGTGTGTAGCCGCCGTTGATCAATGCGTTGGCGAATTGGTCGAACACAGCGGCGCTTTCCGGGGTGGCGCCCTCGACCAGGTTCAGCTTTTGCGGACCCGGGACCGCGACATCGGCTAACCGGTACAGGACGCCATTCAACGCATCAGGGGCGGGCAGCGGAGCGACCTGCGGGGCCGCCGGTGCACTCGGCGACGCCGACGTCGAAGGCCCCGCCGTCTCCGGCGAAGCGTTGTCCTCGTCGCTGGAACATCCCGGAAGCCCGAGTACCGCCGCAATCGCGGCGGCACTCACAAGTGCGGTCAGGCCCCGGCGCATTCAGCGGCCGTCAGCGCGAGCGCACGGCCGAAATCAGCGTCATCGCCGAGTCGTGTGACAGCTTCCAGCCGCCCTGATCGACGAACGTGAGGTACTCCGGCGTCGGGGCCAGGCGCGGACCGGACGCGGTGATCGTGGCCGTCGCGGCGCCGGGCCCGGCGGGCACGATGTTGGTGATGTTGAAGGTCAGCGGCAAGCTGCCCTTGGATGCGGCCTTCTGCAGTTCGTGGTCGGCAAGGCCGGCCGGAACCGGGATGCCGCCCTCGACCAGGTAGCCCTTGCTGGCGAAAGACACGCTGGGGTCCTGCAAGGTGTTGAGGACGGTCACCAACTGGTCTGCGGTGGGCAGGTCCACCCCGGCCGGTGCAATCGGGTCCAGCGGCAGCGGTGCACCGAAAACGACGGGCTGAACGTCAGGCGACACAGCGGTAACCGATGCAATACAGGTCACACCCGCGGCAGCCGCGCCGATGGCAGCCAACGCCGCCATGCCTGTGGCTAGGGATTTCACGGTCACTGAGGTCCTCTCGGTAAAGCCAACTCAACAAGATGTTAACGCTGATGCCAGTGTGCCCCATTTCGAGTTCCCGCATGAATCGGAAATCGCCGGTAGCGTCTACGTATCAGCCGCACCACCGTCCCGGAGCGGGAAAGGAGCGCACCATGGGTGAGTTTGAGCGTGAACCGTTCGGTAGCCCCCGCGAACCGGAGCTCTCCGCCGAGGACGCCGCCGAGCTGGAAGAGCTTCGGCGCGAGGCCTCCATTCTGCGTGAGCAGCTGGAGAATGCCGCCGGGTCCCACGGCTCCGGACATAGTCCACGCGACGTCCACCAGCTAGAGGCGCGAATCGACTCGTTGGCGTCGCGCAATTCCAAGCTGATGGAGACCCTCAAAGAAGCCCGCCAGCAACTGCTGGCGCTGCGCGAAGAGGTGGACCGGCTCGGACAGCCGCCCAGTGGCTACGGCGTGCTGTTGGACACCCACGAGGACGACACCCTCGACGTGTTCACCTCCGGGCGCAAGATGCGCCTGACTTGCTCGCCCAACATCGAGGTGAGCTCGTTGCGGAAGGGACAGACGGTTCGCCTCAATGAGGCTTTAACTGTCGTCGAGGCCGGCACGTACGAATCAGTCGGCGAGATTTCAACTTTGCGCGAGGTCCTGGCCGACGGTCACCGCGCTCTGGTGGTCGGCCACGCCGACGAGGAGCGCATCGTGTGGCTGGCCGAGCCGTTGGTCGCCGCGGATTTGCCCGAGGGTGTGTACGACTCGAGCGATGACGACCTGCGTCCCCGCAAGCTGCGTCCAGGCGACTCGCTGCTGGTGGACACCAAGGCCGGCTACGCCTTCGAGCGCATCCCCAAGGCCGAGGTCGAGGACCTGGTTCTCGAAGAGGTCCCCAACGTCACCTACAGCGACATCGGTGGCCTGGGCCGGCAGATCGAGCAGATTCGCGATGCCGTCGAGCTGCCGTTCCTGCACAAGGACCTCTACCGCGAATACGCGCTGCGCCCGCCCAAAGGTGTGCTGCTCTACGGGCCGCCCGGATGCGGAAAGACGTTGATTGCCAAGGCGGTTGCCAACTCGCTGGCGAAGAAGATGGCCGAAGTCCGCGGCGAAGACGCGCGTGAGGCCAAGTCCTACTTCCTCAACATCAAGGGCCCCGAGCTGCTGAACAAGTTCGTCGGCGAGACCGAGCGTCACATCCGGTTGATCTTCCAGCGGGCGCGGGAAAAGGCGTCCGAGGGCACGCCGGTGATCGTGTTCTTCGATGAGATGGACTCGATCTTCCGGACCCGCGGCACCGGGGTTTCTTCGGACGTGGAGACCACGGTCGTTCCGCAGTTGCTCAGCGAGATCGACGGTGTCG
>CBAAAS010000373.1:0-4180 GCA_964658855.1 uncultured Mycobacterium sp. | reverse complement strand
GGCGAGCAGCAGCACATCGACAGGACCGAGGGGGCTCAGCCCGCAGCCTTCAGGGCGCGGCCCCCAACGGACAGCTTTGTGAACGCTGCGACACAATTCTGGTGAAGGAGCAGGTGCGAATGGCGCCCAACCGCGTCGGGCTCTACAACCCCGCGTACGAGCACGACTCGTGCGGGGTGGCCATGGTCGTCGACATGCATGGTCGCCGCAGCCGCGACATCGTGGACAAGGCGATCACCGCGCTGGTCAACCTCGAGCACCGCGGTGCCCAGGGTGCCGAGCCGCACAGCGGCGACGGTGCCGGCATCCTGATCCAGATTCCCGACGACTTCTTCCGTCAGGTGGTCGACTTCGAGCTGCCCGAGGCGGGCAGCTACGCCACCGGCATCGCGTTCCTGCCGCAGTCGTCCAAAGACGCCGTAGCGGCCGTCGCCTCGGTCGAGAAGATCGTCGAGGCCGAGGGCCTGCAGGTACTGGGTTGGCGCAACGTTCCGACCGACGACTCCTCCCTGGGCGCGCTGGCCCGCGACGCGATGCCGACGTTCCGGCAGATCTTCATCGCCGGTGCCGAGGGCATGCAGCTGGAGCGGCGCGCCTACGTCATCCGCAAGCGTGCCGAGCACGAGCTGGGCACCAAAGGCCCGGGCCAGGACGGCCCCGGACGTGAAACCGTCTACTTCCCAAGCCTTTCCGGCCAGACCTTCGTATACAAGGGCATGCTGACGACGCCGCAGCTGAAGGCGTTCTACCTCGACCTGCAAGACCAGCGGCTGACCAGCGCCCTGGGCATCGTGCATTCGCGGTTCTCCACCAACACTTTCCCGTCGTGGCCACTGGCGCACCCGTTCCGGCGCATCGCGCACAACGGTGAGATCAACACCGTCACCGGCAACGAGAACTGGATGCGCGCCCGCGAGGCGTTGATCGACACCGACGTCTTCGGATCCCGCGACGACGTCAACAAACTGTTCCCGATCTGCACTCCGGGCGCCTCGGACACCGCACGCTTCGACGAGGCGCTCGAGCTGCTGCACCTGGGCGGTCGCAGCCTCCCGCATGCGGTGCTGATGATGATCCCGGAAGCCTGGGAGCGCCACCCGTCGATGGACCCCGCGCGCCGGGCGTTCTACGAGTACCACGCGTCGCTGATGGAGCCGTGGGACGGCCCGGCCTCGATGACGTTCACCGACGGAACAGTCGTCGGCGCCGTGCTAGACCGCAACGGCCTGCGCCCGTCCCGCATCTGGGTGACCGAGGACGGCCTGGTCGTGATGGCCTCCGAGGCCGGCGTGCTGGACCTGGACCCGTCGAAGGTGGTGCGCCGGATGCGGCTGCAGCCCGGCCGGATGTTCCTGGTCAACATGACCGAGGGCCGCATCGTCTCCGACGAGGAGATCAAGGCCGAGTTGGCCGCCGAGCATCCCTATCAGGAGTGGCTCGACAAGGGCCTGATTCCGTTGGCCGAGCTGCCGCAGGGCGACTACGAGCGGATGCTGGAACATCGGGTTGTGCTGCGGCAGTTGGTGTTCGGCTACACCTACGAAGAACTCAACATGCTGGTCGCGCCGATGGCACGGACCGGCGCCGAGCCGATCGGCTCGATGGGAACCGATACGCCGGTCGCGGTGCTCTCCCAGCGGCCGCGGATGCTCTACGACTACTTCCAGCAGCTGTTCGCCCAGGTGACCAACCCGCCGCTGGACGCCATCCGCGAAGAGGTGGTGACCAGCGTGCAGGGCACTGTCGGGCCGGAGGGCGACCTGCTCAACCCGAACGCGGATTCCTGCCGCCAGATCATCCTGCCGCAGCCGATACTGCGTAACCACGAACTGGCCAAGCTGATCAACCTCGACCCCGACGTGGAAGTCAACGGTCGTCGGCATGGCCTGCGGTCCAGGGTGATTCGCTGTCTGTACCCGGTCGCCGAGAATGGCGCCGGGCTCAAGGCTGCCCTCGACGACGTGCGGCAGCAGACGTCAGCGGCAATCGCCGACGGGGCGCGGATCATCATTCTGTCCGACCGGGAGTCCGACGAGAAGCTGGCGCCGATCCCGTCGCTGCTGGCCGTCTCGGCAGTGCACCACCACCTGGTCCGCGAACGCAGCCGCACCAAGGTCGGCCTGGTCGTCGAGACCGGCGATGCCCGCGAAGTGCACCACATGGCCGCATTGATCGGCTTCGGCGCGGCGGCGATCAACCCCTACATGGCATTCGAGTCGATCGAGGTCATGCTCGACCGGGGTGACTTCAAAGACCTCGACCGCGAGACAGCGCTGAACAACTACATCAAGGCCGCCAGCAAGGGTGTGCTCAAAGTGATGTCCAAGATGGGCATCTCGACCCTGGCCTCCTACACGGGCGCCCAACTGTTTCAGGCCGTCGGCGTCGATGAGGGCGTGCTCGGCGAATACTTCACCGGGCTGGCCTGTCCCACCGGCGGAGTCAACCTGGCCGACATCGCCGCCGACGTCGCGACCCGCCACTCGCTGGCCTTCCTGGACCGGCCCGACGAGCGCGCACACCGCGAACTCGAGGTGGGCGGGGAGTACCAGTGGCGCCGCGAAGGCGAGTACCACCTGTTCAACCCGGACACCGTGTTCAAGCTGCAGCACTCCACCCGCACCGGCCAATACAAGATCTTCAAGGAGTACAGCGCTCTGGTCGACGACCAGAGCGAGCGGATGGCGTCCTTGCGCGGCCTGCTGAAGTTCCGCGACGGGCTGCGCCCGCCGGTACCGCTCGACGAAGTCGAACCGGCCAGCGAGATCGTCAAGCGCTTCTCGACCGGCGCGATGAGCTACGGCTCGATCTCCGCCGAGGCACACGAGACGCTGGCCATCGCGATGAACCGGCTCGGCGGCCGGTCGAACTCCGGCGAAGGCGGCGAGAGCGTCACCCGTTTCGACCGTGAAGCCAACGGCGACTGGCGCCGCAGCGCGGTCAAGCAGGTCGCATCGGCCCGTTTCGGGGTCACCTCGCACTACCTGAGCAACTGCTCCGACATCCAGATCAAGATGGCCCAGGGCGCCAAACCCGGTGAGGGTGGCCAGCTTCCGGCCAGCAAGGTCTATCCGTGGATCGCCGAGGTGCGGCACTCGACCCCCGGCGTGGGCCTGATCTCCCCGCCGCCGCACCACGACATCTACTCGATCGAGGACCTGGCCCAGCTGATCCACGACCTCAAGAACGCCAACCCGTCCGCCCGGATTCACGTGAAGCTGGTCTCGGAGAACGGTGTCGGCACCGTTGCGGCCGGTGTGTCCAAGGCGCACGCGGACGTGGTGCTGATCTCCGGCCACGACGGCGGCACCGGGGCCACCCCGCTGACGTCGATGAAGCACGCCGGCGCGCCATGGGAACTCGGGCTGGCCGAGACTCAGCAGACGTTGCTGCTCAACGGATTACGCGACCGGATCGTCGTCCAGGTCGACGGCCAGCTCAAGACCGGCCGTGACGTGATGGTCGCGGCACTGCTCGGCGCCGAGGAATTCGGTTTCGCCACAGCACCTTTGGTGGTATCTGGCTGCATCATGATGCGGGTGTGCCACCTGGACACCTGCCCGGTCGGGGTGGCAACCCAGAACCCGGTGCTGCGCGAGCGGTTCGCCGGCAAGCCGGAATTCGTGGAGAACTTCTTCCTGTTCATCGCCGAAGAGGTCCGCGAATACATGGCGCAGTTGGGCTTCCGCACCGTCAACGAGGCAGTCGGTCAGGTCGGCTCGCTGGACACCACGCTGGCCCGGGCGCACTGGAAGGCGCACAAGCTCGACCTGTCGCCGGTGCTGCACGAGCCGGATTCGGCCTTCATGAACCAGGACCTCTACAACAGCTCCAAGCAGGACCACGGCTTGGACAAGGCGCTGGACCAGCAGCTGATCGTGATGAGCCGAGAGGCGCTGGACTCCCAGAAGCCGGTGAGCTTCTCCACCACCATCGCCAACGTCAACCGCACCGTCGGCACCATGCTGGGCCACGAGGTGACGAAAGCCTATGGCGGCCAAGGCCTGCCGGACGGCACCATCGACATCACCTTCAACGGCTCGGCCGGCAACAGCTTCGGGGCGTTCCTGCCGAACGGCATCACGCTGCGGGTCTACGGCGACGCCAACGACTACGTCGGCAAGGGCCTCTCCGGCGGGCGCGTCGTCGTTCGGCCGCCGGACAACGCGCCGCCGGACTA
>CBAAAS010000372.1:0-4181 GCA_964658855.1 uncultured Mycobacterium sp. | reverse complement strand
GCCAGCATTCCCGAATCCGCTCCCCAGAAGTCGCGGAAGTAATAGTGCGCCGAATGCTCGCCGCCGAAAATCGCGCCGGTCTCGGCCATCAGCGCCTTGATGTAGGAGTGCCCGACACGCGAACGCACCGGTGTGCCGCCGCGCTCGATGATCAACTCGGGGACAGCGCGCGACGTGATCAGGTTGTAGATCACCGTCGCGCCGATCTCCCGGCTCAGCTCGCGGGCGGCGACCAGCGCGGTGACCGTCGATGGCGACACCGGCAGGCCGCGCTCGTCGATGACGAAGCACCGGTCGGCATCGCCGTCGAAGGCCAACCCGATATCTGCGCCGGTGTCGAGGACGAATGCCTGAAGGTCGGCGAGGTTCGCCGGGTTCAGCGGATTGGCCTCGTGGTTGGGGAACGTGCCGTCGAGTTCGAAGTACAGCGGCAGCAGCGTGAGCGATTCGATCGGTCCAAGCACCGCGGGTGTGGTGTGACCCGCCATGCCGTTGCCCGCGTCGACCGCCACTCGCAACGGCCGCAGGCCGGCGGTCTCCACCAGTGAGCGCAGGAAGACGCCGTACTCGGCCAGCACATCCTGGTCGGTCACGGTTCCGCTGGCGCCGTTGTGGGAGGCGACGCCGGCGATCACGTCGTCGCTGATGACGGTCAGCCCAGTGTCGGCCCCGACCGGTTTGGCACCGGCGCGGCACAGCTTGATGCCGTTGTAGGCGGCCGGGTTGTGGCTCGCGGTGAACATCGCGCCCGGGCAGTCGAGCAGCCCGGAGGCGAAGTAGAGCTGATCGGTCGAAGCCAGTCCGATCCGGATGACGTCGAGACCCTCGCCGGTGACGCCATCGCCGAACGCGGCCGCTAACGAAGGCGAGCTGTCGCGCATGTCGAAGCCGATGACGACGCGGCCGGCACCTTCGCTACGCATCAGCCGCGCGAATGCGGCGCCGACGTCGTGCACGAACGACTCGTCGATCTCCGTCCCGACCAGACCTCGGACGTCATACGCCTTGATCACACGGTGAACAGCCGCAGCTGGCCGAGACATCGAGAGGGCTCCTGACGACGGACGATGATGTGTGCATCGTCAGCCTAGCCGGGCGACGAGGCGGACCGTGGCGGTCCGTTGAGGAGCCCGGCAAATCGGATCGAGCCGGGCGACGAGGCAGCCAGACCCCGTTGCTACTCGGAGGGGTCGGGTAGCACCCGAAGATGTCCGCGACGGCGGCCGTTGCCGGCCGGGCGGGCTGCGGCCGAGGTCAACACACCGGCGGCCGGAGCTTCGGCCGGAGCGGCGTTGAACTGCCCACCGGGCTCGTGGAATCCGTTGACGGTGCCACCGCCTGCCACAACCTTGTCGCGGCCTTCGCGCACGGCGTCGGCCAGCGCGATCAGATCGTCTTCGTCGGGGTTGGTGGCCAGCGGGCCGGCGTGCCGGACCAGCTCCCAGCCACGCGGCGCCGTGATCCGGCCGGCGTGGCTCACGCACAGGTCCCAGGAGTGCGGCTCACTGGCAATGGCCAGCGGGCCGACGACGGCTGTGGAGTCCGAGTAGACGAAAGTCAGCGTCGCGACCGCGTAATGCGGACACCCTGGACGGCAGCAGCGACGCGGAACGTTCACGATCGAGAGGTTATCGTGCGAAAACGTCCGCATGGCGGCGGACACGCGCATTCGGTCGGGCCAGGATGCCCAACCGTTACCATCGCCGGGTGAGCGATTCGCGCAGCTCCCCGCGCGGCCGCCGTTCGACCGGCAAAAAGGTCTCGCGCCGCGGCCGCGATATGCGCGGCCCACTGCTGCCGCCGACGGTGCCGGGCTGGCGCAGCCGTGCCGAACGCTTCGACATGGCGGTGCTCGAGGCCTACGAGCCCATCGAGCGACGCTGGCAGGAACGGCTGTCCGGGCTCGACGTAGCCGTCGACGAGATCCCGCGAATCTCGGCCAAGGATCCCGAGAGCGTGCAGTGGCCGCCGGAAGTGGTCGCAGACGGGCCGATCGCTCTGGCCCGTTTGATCGCTGCCGGCGTCGACGTGCGCGGGAGCGCCACTCGTGCGCGGGTTGTGTTGTTCCGCAAGCCAATCGAACGACGCGCCAAAGACACGGTCGAGCTTGCTGAATTGCTGCATGAAATCCTGGTGGCCCAGGTGGCCACCTATCTGGATGTCGAACCGTCGGTCATCGACCCGACGTTGGAAGACGAATAACGGGTGATCGCAAGCTCGGCGAAGCCGCGCGCCGCGGGTCACCCGACGAATAACGGGCGACCGCGAGCCCGGCTAGACCAGGCTCAGCGGGTCACCCGCTATTCAGAGACCGCGTCGGGTCAGACGATTCCGCGCTTGAGGCGACGACGCTCGCGCTCGGACAGACCACCCCAGATACCGAAGCGCTCGTCCTTGGCCAAGGCGTATTCCAGACATTCGCTGCGAACTTCGCAGCCGAGGCAGATCTTCTTCGCCTCGCGGGTGGAGCCGCCCTTCTCGGGGAAGAACGCCTCCGGATCTGTCTGGGCACACAACGCTCGGTCTTGCCACTGTTCGGTTGCTTCCTCGAGGCCCTCGAATTCGTCTTCGATGGCGTCGGGAACCAAACTCAAATGGGGCCTTGGGGATACCCCTGTCAACGGCAGACCGGGCGCAATGTGCGGGGTCCCTCCCATTAGCCCCCGAAGGTGTTCATAGGACATGCTCCGCCTCCTCACCTGGTTTTGTAGATCGCGAATGTCACCACTGTTCTGATGTCGGTCATCCCGATTCGAACATCTGATCGAATCTCGGTCTGCGACACCGAATCCGGCCGGCCAACCGAAATGACACTGCTGTGATTACACACGGGTAAGAGTCGTTCCGCAAGCGATTCGAAAGAATTCCATACCATCTCGTGACCGTTTCTTTGCGACACCGAGGCCGACGCGGGCGTGGCGTGTCGGTCACACCAGTCACACAAGGCATTCCGGCACCAGCGCGCGAGTTGCTCCCCGGGCTCGCCTCGGGGTCTGCGCTGCCGCCGCGCGTACTGTCGTGCGGTGTGAAGGTGACGGTTCTGGTCGGCGGGGTTGGCGGCGCACGCTTCCTGCTCGGAGTGCAACAGCTACTCGGCCTCGGCCAATTCGCTTCCGGCTCTGCGCCTGCCGCTGAGCACGACCTGACGGCGATCGTCAACATCGGCGATGACGCCTGGATGCACGGAGTGCGCATCTGCCCCGATCTGGACACCTGCATGTACACCCTGGGTGGCGGCGTGGACCCGGAGCGCGGCTGGGGCCATCGCAACGAAACCTGGCACGCCAAAGAGGAACTCACCCAATACGGCGTGCAACCGGACTGGTTCGGACTCGGCGACCGCGACCTGGCCACCCATCTGGTGCGCAGCCAGATGCTGCGGGCCGGCTATCCGCTGTCACAGGTGACCGCGGCATTGTGCGACCGCTGGCAGCCCGGGGCGCGGCTAGTACCCGTGAGCGACGATCGCTGCGAAACACATGTCGTCATTACCGATCCCGACGACGGGAGTCGGCGCGCGATCCACTTCCAGGAGTGGTGGGTGCGCTACCGCGCGCAGCTGCCCACTCACAGCTTCGCATTCGTCGGCGCCGAAAAAGCCAATGCCACAACCGAAGCCACTGACGCCATCGCCGACGCGGACGTGGTTCTGATAGCGCCGTCGAACCCGGTGGTGAGCGTCGGGGCGATCCTGGCCGTGCCGGGGATCCGGGCGGCGCTGCGGTCCACCGGAGCCCCGGTGGTCGGCTACTCCCCGATCATCGATGGAAAGCCGTTGCGCGGGATGGCCGATGAGTGCTTGAAGGTCATCGGCGTGGAGTCGACCGCGGAGGCGGTGGGCCGGTATCACGGTGCGCGAGCCGGAACCGGAATCCTGGACTGCTGGTTGATCCATGAGGGCGATCACGCCGAGATCGATGGCATAGCGGTGCGATCGGTGCCGCTGTTGATGACCGATCCGACCGCGACAGCCGCGATGGTCAGCGCCGGACTCGATGTTGCGGGCGTGGCAGCGTGACCGCACCGACGACCCGCCCGCGCGCCGAATGAACGGCGCCAATGCTGAGGAGCGGCGCCATATGATCACGCCTGACGAGCACGGCACCGCGTCGCCGATCGAGATCCTGCCGGTCACCGGGCTTCCTGAATTCCGCCCGGGTGACGATCTCGGTGCCGCGCTC
>CBAAAS010000371.1:3115-4184 GCA_964658855.1 uncultured Mycobacterium sp. | reverse complement strand
CCACCGACTGCATGCCCAGGGACACCCTGGTGCAGCCGGCTGCGCGGGCGGCGGCAAAAAAGTCCGGCCACGCCGACTCCGGGTTGGCCTCGGTCGTCACCTCTACGTCAACGGCCAGGTCGAAGTTGTCCCGCACCGACTTCACCGCTTGGGCTAGACGCTCGCCGCCGAGCAGCGAGGGTGTCCCGCCACCGATGAATACCGTCTGCACGGTCGGCCCACCCAGCTTGGCGGCGGCCAACTCGAGCTCCGCGGCCAGGTTGTTCAGCCATGCGTCCGGGTTGACGCCACCCAGCTCAGCCGGCGTGTAGGTGTTGAAGTCGCAGTAGCCGCAGCGGATGAAGCAGAACGGCACGTGTACATAGATGCCGAATGGCCCACCTGGGCTGAGCTGCAGATCGGGAAGGCCGACCGGCGCGGAGGATGCCGTCACAGCGTCTCAATATTCCGCAGGACGTCCCCAACCTCCAGCCGGGGCGACCCACCCCGCCTCTCGGCCACGCAGGCGAGTTTCGCTCACCGTGAGCGAAACTTGACCCTGGTAGCGGAGGTAGGCGATATCCGTGGCACAATGGGACGCGTGACCCCTGCCCACCACAGCCAGATTCGCATCCCGTTGGTGGCGCGCCGTCATATTGACTTCAAGCGCGTGTGCAGCTGTCGCTGTCCGGCTTGACTTCGTAGACCCGCCTACCTGCACCTTCAGCTGGCTTCCGGATCTGCGCCGCCGGTACAGCCCCCGGTGGTTTGCGCGCCCCACGCCGGCTACTCCAATTAAGGAGATTGCCGAATGACGACCCCCCGCCCCAGTAAGAGCCAAGGCCAATGGGCGCTCGGTGATCGCGAGCCGCTCAACCCCAACGAGCAGTTCAAGAAAGACGACGACGCGCTCAACGTCCGTGACCGGATCCTTAACCAGTACTCCAAGACCGGTTTCGACAGCATCGACAAGAACGACCTACGTGGGCGGATGCGCTGGGCTGGGCTCTACACCCAGCGTGAACAGGGATACGACGGCAGCTTCACCGGCGACGAGAACATCGACCTGCTGGAAGCCAAGTACTTCATG
>CBAAAS010000371.1:0-3015 GCA_964658855.1 uncultured Mycobacterium sp. | reverse complement strand
CGGCAGCTTCACCGGCGACGAGAACATCGACCTGCTGGAAGCCAAGTACTTCATGCTGCGGGTGCGCTGCGATGGCGGAGCCATCTCGACCGCGGCGCTGCGGACACTCGGAGAGATCTCCACCGAATTCGCGCGGGACACCGCCGACATCTCCGACCGGGAGAACGTTCAGTACCACTGGATCCAAATCGAAGACGTTCCGCAGATCTGGGAGCGCCTCGCCGCAGTCGGCCTGCAAACCACCGAGGCCTGCGGTGATTGCCCGCGTGTTGTGCTGGGCTCTCCGCTGGCCGGCCGCTCCGTTGACGAGGTGCTCGATCCCACTCCAGCGGTCGACGAAATCGTCCGCCGCTATATCGGCAACCCGGAGTTTTCGAACCTGCCCCGCAAGTTCAAGACTGCGATCTCGGGTCTGCAGGACGTCGCGCACGAGATCAACGACATCGCTTTCATCGGCGTCAATCACCCCGAACACGGTCCCGGACTCGACCTTTGGGTCGGCGGCGGGCTGTCTACGAATCCGATGCTGGCACAACGGGTTGGCGCATGGGTGCCACTGGACGAGGTCCCCGATGTCTGGGAGGCTGTCACCTCGCTCTTCCGCGACTATGGCTACCGGCGACTGCGGGCCAAGGCCCGGCTGAAGTTCCTGGTCAAAGACTGGGGTATCGAGAAGTTCCGCGAGGTGCTCGAAACCGAGTACCTCAAGCGCAAACTCATCGACGGCCCCGCGCCTGAGCCGCTCGCCCGCCCGATCGACCACGTCGGCGTGCAGCGACTGAAGAACGGGCTCAACGCGGTTGGTGTCGCGCCGATCGCCGGTCGGGTAACCGGCACTATTCTGGCCGCGGTGGCCGACCTGGCCGAGGCGGCCGGATCGCAAACGATCAGCTTCACCCCGTACCAGAAGCTGATCGTCCTCGACGTTGCCGACGACAAGCTCGACGACTTGGTCGCTGGTCTCGACGCGTTGGGGCTGCCGTCGCAGCCATCGCACTGGCGCCGAAACCTGATGGCGTGCACCGGAATCGAATTCTGCAAGTTGTCATTCGCCGAGACCCGGGTGCGTTCGCAGTCGCTGGTGCCCGAGCTGGAACGCAGGCTCGAAGACCTCAACACCCGACTCGACGTGCCGGTCACCGTCAACATCAACGGCTGCCCCAACTCGTGTGCGCGCATTCAGATTGCCGACATCGGCTTCAAGGGCCAGATGGTCGACGACGGCGATGGGAATTCAGTCGAGGGATTTCAGGTTCACCTGGGGGGCAGCCTGGGCCTTGACAGCGGTTTCGGGCGGAAATTGCGCCAGCACAAGGTCACCAGCGACGAGCTCGGCGATTACATCGATCGCGTGGTGCGCAACTTCGTCAAGCAGCGCGACGGAGACGAGCGGTTCGCGAACTGGGCGCTGCGCGCCGAGGAGGCCGATCTGCGATGACCGTACCGGCGACGATGCAGAACAAGGCGATGCGAGAGGAGCCGTGCAGATGAGCACAGCGGAAGTGGGAGGCTTGACCGAAGCCGACCTTCGCAAACTGGCCGACAAGGGCGCCGCCGAGTTGGAGGGCGCCAGCGCCACCGACCTGTTGCGCTGGACTGACGAGAACTTCGGCGGCGTCGGTGGACCCCGGTCGTCGGCGACCTGCAACTACGTGGTGGCATCCAACATGCAGGATGCCGTCCTGGTCGATCTGGCGGCCAAGGTCCGCCCCGGTGTGCCGGTCCTGTTCTTGGACACCGGATATCACTTCGTAGAGACTGTCGGCACCCGCGACGCGGTCGAGGCGGTGTACGACATCCGGGTGCTCAATGTCACGCCCGAGCACAGCGTCACGGAGCAGGACGAGTTGTACGGCAAAGATCTGTTCGCCCGTAAACCCACCGAGTGCTGCCGGATGCGGAAGGTCGCCCCGTTGGGCAAGGCACTGCGCGGCTACTCAGCCTGGGTGACGGGTCTGCGGCGGGTCGAATCGCCCACCCGCGCCAACGCACCGCTGGTCAGCTTCGACGAAGCTTTCGGCCTGGTGAAGATCAACCCGTTGGCCACCTGGTCCGACGACGAGATGCAGACCTACATCGACGAAAACGATGTTCTAGTCAATCCGCTTGTCTACGAAGGATATCCGTCGATCGGCTGCGCGCCGTGCACGGCCAAGCCCGTCGAGGGCGCCGACCCGCGCAGCGGTCGCTGGCAGGGCCTGTCGAAAACGGAATGCGGACTACACGCGTCGTGAGCACTTTGGTTCTCGCGGCGCACGGCAGCCGAGACCCACGATCGGCCGCCAATGCCCGGGCCGTCGCCAATCGGATTCGCTTCATGCGGCCGGGCCTACATGTCCGTGTCGCATTCTGCGATCTGAATACGCCACGCCTGGTTGACGTCCTCGCCCCGGACTCGGTGGTCACACCGTTCCTGCTGGCCGACGCCTACCACGCGCAGATCGACATTCCGCATCAGATCGCGAGCTGTGGTCTGCCCGTTCGACAGGCCGCTGTCCTCGGCGAGGACGACCGGCTGGTCGAGGTACTGCACGAGCGGCTGGGTGAGCTGGGCGTCAACAAAGTCGACCCGGAACTCGGCGTAGCGGTCGTCGCGATCGGCTCGACGCATGCCGCGGCCAACGCCCGCACCGCGCAGGTGGCGGACAAGCTCATGGCGGGAACTCAGTGGATTGGTACGACAACGGCGTTCGCCACCGGCGGAGGGCCGTCGCCGGCCAAGGCTGCGAGTCAATTGCGCCGCCTTGGCGCCCGCCGCGTCGTTATCGCGCCGTGGTTTCTGGCCCACGGCCGACTGACCGATCGAGTCGCGAAATTTGCTGCAGCGGAGCATATTCCGATGTCTGCGCCGCTCGGTGGCCATCGGCTGGTGGCCGAGACGGTGCTGGATCGCTTCGACGCGGCGATAGCCCAGCGCGTCGCCGCCTAGCCAGTACAGCGCCGAGTGGTGGTTGCGATTACATTGATGGAGCCTTAACGGAAGGTTACGGTAGCCATCACCATGACATCGCCACC
>CBAAAS010000370.1:0-4245 GCA_964658855.1 uncultured Mycobacterium sp. | reverse complement strand
GAAATTACCGCCTCATAGACTGGGCTGTCGTTTCCACCTTTCGCGAGGAGTATTTGTGCTGCGCAGTCACGCCGCGGGTTCATTGCGGGCCACCGACGCCGGTCAACGGGTGACGCTGGCCGGTTGGGTCGCACGCCGGCGCGACCACGGCGGGGTGATCTTCATCGACCTGCGCGACGCCACGGGTGTGTCGCAGGTGGTGTTCCGCGCCGCCGACGTGCTGGATCAGGCCCACCGGCTGCGCGCCGAGTTCTGCGTGGCGGTCGAAGGCGTCGTCGAGGTCCGCCCGGAGGGCAACGCGAACTCCGAGATCGCAACCGGAGAGATCGAAGTCAACGCGACGTCGCTGACGGTGCTGGGGGAGTGCGCGCCGCTGCCGTTCCAGCTCGACGAGCCCGCCGGTGAGGAAGTCCGGTTGCGCTATCGCTATCTCGATCTGCGCCGCGAGGGCCCTGGCAACGCAATTCGGTTGCGCTCCAAGGTGAATGCCGCGGCACGCGGGGTGCTGGCAGGCCATGACTTCGTCGAGATCGAGACTCCGACGATGACCCGTTCGACACCGGAGGGCGCGCGCGACTTCCTGGTGCCGGCCCGGTTGCAGCCCGGCTCTTTCTACGCCCTACCGCAGAGCCCGCAGCTGTTCAAGCAGTTGCTGATGGTGGCCGGCATGGAGCGGTACTACCAGATCGCCCGTTGCTATCGCGACGAGGATTTCCGTGCCGACCGGCAACCGGAATTCACCCAGCTGGACATGGAGATGAGCTTCGTCGAGGCTGACGACGTCATCGCCACCGCCGAGCAGGTACTGAAAGCGGTATGGGCACTGATCGGTTACGACCTTCCCACTCCGGTCCCGCGGATCAGCTACGCCGACGCGATGACACGGTTCGGCACGGACCGACCCGACCTGCGGTTCGGGGTCGAGCTCGTCGAATGCACAGAGTTCTTCTCCGACACCACCTTCCGGGTGTTCCAGGCGCCCTACGTCGGTGCGGTGGTGATGTCCGGCGGGGCGTCGCAACCGCGCCGGACGCTGGACGGCTGGCAAGAGTTTGCCAAGCAGCGCGGCCACAAGGGTCTGGCTTACGTGCTGGTCGGCGACGACGGCACGCTGAGTGGGCCGGTCGCCAAGAACCTCTCCGACGCCGAGCGCGAGGGCCTGGCCGCACATGTCGGCGCCGAGCCCGGTGACTGCATCTTCTTCTCGGCGGGGCCGGCGAAAGCGTCGCGGGCGCTGCTCGGCGCTGCCCGTGTGGAGATCGCGCATCGGTTGAACCTGATCGACCCGAATGCCTGGGCGTTTACCTGGGTGGTGGACTTTCCGCTGTTCGAGCCGGCCGACGAGGCCACCGCGGCCGGCGATGTCGCGCTCGGCAGCGGCGCTTGGACCGCGGTGCACCACGCGTTCACCTCACCCAAGGGTCAGTCTGAAGGCACCTTCGACAGCGACCCGGGTAACGCGCTCGCCGACGCTTACGACATCGTGTGCAACGGTAACGAGATCGGCGGTGGCTCCATCCGTATCCATCGCCGCGATGTTCAGGAACGCGTGTTCGCGATGATGGGCATCGGTGCCGCCGAAGCGCAGGAGAAATTTGGATTCCTGTTGGACGCGTTCACCTTTGGTGCCCCGCCGCACGGCGGGATCGCGTTCGGCTGGGACCGGATCGTCCAATTGCTGTCCGGTGTCGATTCGATTCGCGAGGTGATCGCCTTCCCGAAGTCCGGTGGCGGCGTCGACCCGCTGACCGACGCCCCGGCGCCGATCACCGCCCAACAGCGCAAGGAATCCGGCATCGATTTCAAGCCCGACGAGGCGCGCGGTCGCAAGTCGACGCCGACCCCGGCGGAATAGACGTCTGCGCCGCGTAAGTTGACCAGGCATGTCCAACGAGATGCCTGATACCGACACGCTCAAAGCGTTCAACAACACCATCGCCGACGAGTTCCGGTCAAACGACGGCAAGGTCGGGGGCCAGTTCGAAGGCGCAGACCTGCTGCTTCTGACTACGACAGGAGCCAAATCGGGTCAGCCGCGTCTATCGCCGCTGGCCTATTTCCGCGTCGACGGCAAGCTGCTCATCATCGGGTCCTTCGCGGGCGCTGACGTGAACCCGGCCTGGGTCCACAACCTGCGGGCGAATCCGTCGGCGCACATCGAGGTCGGCAACGACTCCTCAGACGTGACCGCCCGCGAATTGCCCTCCGACGAGCGCGACGATCTCTTCGGCCGAATCTCCGCGGCCTCCCCGGGTTTCGCCGGATATCAGGCAAAAACCACGAGGGTGATACCGGTCTTCGAGCTTCAGCCGGCCAGTTAGCCCGGCCGCATAGTTAGACCGTCAACGGATCCCTGAGAGCGCCCGGTCACGGGGCTATCACGGCTCCTATCACAGGGTGGTTACGCGGCTCGCGAACGGCTTAATGCGGGACCAGCGACATGATCGTCTGCAGCGTGCCGCGCACCGGGTGCAAGAAGATGTTCACGATCTGGATCGGGAACAGCTGGCCATTTCCGCCGCACTTGGGCCATGCCCCGGCGCCCTGCGTGGCAAGCACCCGGTTGGCCACCGCAATCTGTTGCTCGCGCGACGCCGTGGCAGGGTCGCCCGTGCCGCCGTTCGCGGCCCAGGTAGACGGCTTGAACTGCAGCCCGCCGTAGAAGCCGTTGCCGGTGTTCGCGTGCCAGTTGCCACCCGATTCGCACTGGGCGACCGCATCCCAGTTCATACCGTCCGCGTAGGCGACCCCGGTGGTCGGATTGACCAACAGCGTCATGCCCAGGACGACCAGTGCGGCTATCACCAGGTGCTTGCACACCGTGCTCAATAACCCACCTAAATAACTCATTTAACACTTCTAACAAACACGCGGGAAAGGAGTCAATGCGTGGGGTATTAGTAATTCAGTGAGAGAATCGGTAAGAAAGCGTTTATTGTTGCTGGTGATATTTAAACGTATTACTGGGTCAATTGGGACTGTATATAACTAGAGTGTTATATGGGAATCTAGTTATCTAGTCGTGATGGAGTAAATTAGAGTGGCGCATGGTGCTCCTGTTACTCGAGTGACAGGAGGTACGGAGGCGCCGGTTACCGCGTTTGGCCAAAAAACTCTTGGACCAGGCGTTTTGGCGCCTGCGTCAGCCAAGCTTCAACAATCAACTCCCTGAGCCCACGCTCGTCGAGCGCTGCGAGCCTGACCAGCACGGCCGGATAGCCGTCAAAGTGCGGCGTAGTGAAGTACACGTCGGGTTCTTCGGCGATCAGGGCGAACTTGACGCCCTCGTCGGCCACCCGGACACCGAGGATGTCGCCCTGCGGCGGCTGAACCCCGAGTGCGGCCAGCGCTTCGTGATCGGATGTCCGCAGCGGACGCTCCCAGGCGATCAGCTTCTTGCCGACCCGCCATTCGTGCGGCGACGACTCTCCCGTGAGCTGCAGCTCTCCGACGACGCCGGCGACGTCGTCCCAGGTGACCATGACCCATTGTGCTCCCGGTCTGCACGCATAGGGGCGGATCAGCGTGCGCTGCTGCGCGTGACCGTGGGCCTCACTAGTGTTGCAGCGTGACGTCGTTGAGCCCTGCCGGCGATCCAGGGCAGTCACGGGATCAGCACCCGCCGGGCACCGGAGCCCGCTACCGGATCACCCATCGCACTGAGTACCGCTACTCGGACGTGGTGACCAGCTCCTACGGTCGCGGATTCCTCACTCCGCGAGACCTGTCGCGGCAGCGCTGTCTGTTTCACGAGTTGCAGATCTCGCCGACTCCCGCAGACAGTTCCACGAGCCCGGACACGTACGGAAATGTCAGCTCGTACTTCCATGTCACCGAGCCGCACCAGACGTTGACGGTCACCAGCGAGTCAATCGTCGAGGTGTATCCGTCACCGCCGGAGCGGTGGGGGGCCGGACCGGCGCTGGCGCCGTGGGAGCAGGCCCGTCCGGTCGGAGTGCGGGGGGCGCTGGCGACCGAGTTCGCCCTCGACCTGAACCCGCCGGAGATCACCGACGAGGTTCGCGAGTACGCCGCGCCGAGTTTCGCGCGCGGACGACCGCTGGTCGACGTGCTGCGTGACCTCACTACGCGGATCCATACCGACTTCGCCTATCGCTCTGGCTCGACAACGGTTTCCACTGGTGTCAATGAGGTTCTGATGGCGCGCGAAGGGGTATGTCAGGACTTCGCCCGGCTGGCGATCGCCTGCCTGCGTGCGAATGGGTTGGCAGCCAGCTACGTATC
>CBAAAS010000369.1:0-4251 GCA_964658855.1 uncultured Mycobacterium sp. | reverse complement strand
CGGTGATGACGAAATGGGTTGTGAGCCAGTTCAGGAACGGCCACAACGTCAACCAGCCGATCAGCACCAACCAGATCGCCCCGATCACCCAGTAGACGATCTGCTTGGCGTTGGGATCCCAGGTTTGGCCATTGACCACCGCGCAACCGAACGACGCCGCCGCGCTGGACAGAATCAGAACGACGACGGGCCAGAACAGCCGCTTCCAGTGCGGGTGGCGGTGCAGCACCACTTGCTCGTCGCCTGCCAGCACGTTGTCGGGGTAGCCCACGCTGGCACTTTAGACGCTGGGACGCAGATGCGTGATGTCTCCGGCAGATATGGCATGAGTCTCGGCGCCGGTGTCGACGCAGAGGCGCCCGGTCTCGTCGACGGAGCGGGCGACCCCGACCACTTCCCGGTCGCCGGGCATGCTGGCGCGAACCCGGGAATTCAGGGTCAGGCTGTAACGCTGGTAGTCGGCGATCAGCGCCGAGTCGGCACCGCCCGCGGTGCGCCAGGCATCGATGCGCAGCGCCAACTCGCGAAGGATTCTGCGCGCCAGCGCGTTTCGATCGGTGGCCGACGAACCCAGCATCAGCAGCGAGGTGGCACGGGGTTCCGGCGCCTCGTCGGCGGTCAACGTCACATTGAGGCCGAGACCCACCACGATCACCGGCGTCGGCGCGGCCACCTCCGCCAGGATCCCGGCCAGCTTGCCGCTGCCGACCAGGACGTCGTTCGGCCATTTCAGGCCCGCCTCGATGTCCAGCGCGGTCAACGCATCCGCGACGGCCACACCGACAGCCAGCGTCAGCCATCCCCAGCCCGTCCTCGGCACCGACGCGCCGGCCACTCCCACCGACAAGGCCACCTGGGTGCGCGGCGGCGCCGACCATTGCCGGCCATGGCGACCTCGGCCGGCGCTCTGGTATTCGGCGAGCAATACCGATCCGTCGATATCGGCACCGCCTTCGGCCCGTGCGAGCAGATCGGCATTGGTGGAACCGGTTTCGGCGACGACGTCGAGGTGACGCCACGGCATACCGGGTCCGACCAGCCCGTCACGCAAGGCCGCCGCGTCCAGGGGCTCTCGGAGTGAGTCAGGCGCCATCGGCACTCAGCAACGGGTCCGCGCCCAGTAGACCATCATCCAATTGCATTGGCCTGAATCCGATGTCGTCTTGTCGCCCATTGAGGCTCGCGGCGTTGACCGCGCTGCCCAGGGCAATCCGGTTGCCCCCGCTTCGTTTCGCTGCGTACATCGCTTCGTCGGCGCAGGCATAGATCGCGTCGAAGTCTGACGCGTCACTGATTGCACCGGCCGCAATCCCGATGCTGGCGGTCGCTTTCGGTGTCCCCAGCGCCTCGATCGCGGCCCGAATGGCTTCGCCTATCGCCGCCGCGGCGGACAGCTCCAGGAGGTCGACGACCACAAACTCCTCGCCGCCCGTCCGAGCGACGAACGCCGACGTACTTACTGCAAGGCGGATCCGCTCGGCGGTCCGGGTGATGACGGCGTCGCCGATCTTGTGGCCGTACTCGTCGTTGATGTTCTTGAATCCGTCCAGGTCGATGACGAACGCGCACAACGGTTCTAGAGGCGATGTCTGCCTGTTGACCTTTCTGGACAAGTAATTGGACAAGCCGCGACGGTTGGCGAGGTCAGTGAGCGGATCCGTGAGAGATTCGATCGAGTTGTTGCGCACCAGCCAGAAACCGAATTGCACGAACGGAAAGATGGCGACGGTGACCGCGAGCGCGATAATGGCTTTCGAGATCGCCACGGGTACAGCATCAGGTTGGTCGGATACGGCCAGCCACACCGCGGTCGCCACGATCGTGACGGTCGCGAAGGCCATGTGGACGGCGTTGGCGCGGGGTCCGAAGAAGAAGACAATGAACGCGCCGGTCATCGCGAAGAGCGGCGTGGTGCTCAGCGCCGCTAGCGGGTTCGCGTGCACCGCGGTGGCGGCTGCGATGGCGACATCGGCCCCGGCGAATAAGACCGCGGATTGTCGGGCGCTAGGCCAGCGCATGAACCACCACAACGCGGCCCAGACAAACGAGCCGACCATCATCGCGGCGACCACGGACTGACTGATCACCCGTGGTTGCACAAGGTGTTCGGTCAGCAGGCACAGCAGGGCGAGCCCCATCAGCAGTCCGCCGGTGCCGATGATCACGCGCAGCCCGGTCAGGAACCCCCGCGGCCCGAGGAACTCGACCACCCATGAGTAGTCGCCAGGCTCGTTCCACCACTGTCGCAGCAGGAGGTCGCTCTCCGACTTCACCACACGCGATCCTCCGGCCCCCGGGCCCTCTGGGACAAACAAGGCGACAAGAGACGGAGATTACCCGCGCTTGGTCGAGCGGAACAAAAGTCCGGTGCATAGGACACGCGTTGCGTCGGCGGGCTGATGCGGGAACAAACTTAAGGGACCGCTAAGATCGAGAGCCATGACGAGCACCTCCGAGTCCAACGTTGAAGTTGAGGCACGCGCAGAACACGAGATCGACATTCACACCACCGCGGGCAAGCTCGCCGAACTGCGCAAGCGGAGCGAAGAGACGCTGCACCCGGTGGGCGAAGCCGCCGTGGAGAGGGTGCACGAAAAGGGCAAACTCACTGCACGGGAGCGCATTAACGCCCTGCTGGACGAGGGATCGTTCGTCGAACTCGACGCATTGGCCCGCCACCGCAGCACCAACTTCGGGCTGGAAAAGAACCGGCCGCTCGGCGACGGTGTCGTCACCGGCTACGGCACCATCGACGGCCGCGACGTCTGCATCTTCAGCCAGGACGCGACGGTGTTCGGCGGCAGCCTCGGCGAGGTCTACGGCGAAAAGATCGTCAAGGTGCAGGAGTTGGCCCTCAAGACCGGCCGGCCGCTGATCGGGATCAACGACGGCGCAGGCGCGCGCATCCAGGAGGGCGTGGTCTCCCTCGGCCTGTACAGCAAGATCTTCCGCAACAACATCCTGGCGTCAGGCGTCATCCCGCAGATCTCGCTGATCATGGGTGCCGCCGCCGGTGGCCACGTCTACTCCCCCGCGCTGACCGACTTCGTGGTGATGGTCGATCAGACCAGCCAGATGTTCATCACCGGCCCGGACGTGATCAAGACGGTCACCGGTGAAGACGTGACGATGGAGGAATTGGGTGGCGCGCACACCCATATGGCCAAGTCGGGCACTGTGCACTACGTCGCCTCCGGCGAGCAGGACGCGCTGGACTACGTCCGCGACCTGCTGAGCTACCTACCGCCGAACAACTTCACCGACGCCCCGAAGTTCGCAGTGCCCATTCCCGAAGGTGCGATCGAGGACAACCTGACCGAAGAGGACCTCGAACTCGACACACTGATCCCGGATTCGGCCAACCAGCCCTATGACATGCACGAGGTGATCAGGCGGATCCTCGACGACGACGAGTTCCTCGAGATCCAGGAGGGCTACGCCGGCAACATCGTCGTCGGGTTCGGACGCATCGAGGGACGGCCGGTCGGGATCGTGGCCAACCAGCCCACCCAGTTCGCCGGCTGCCTGGACATCAACGCCTCCGAGAAAGCCGCCCGCTTCGTGCGGACCTGCGACTGCTTCAACATTCCGGTCGTGATGCTGGTCGACGTGCCGGGCTTCCTGCCGGGCACCGGCCAGGAATACAACGGCATCATTCGCCGCGGCGCCAAGCTGCTGTACGCCTACGGCGAGGCCACCGTTCCCAAGATCACCGTGATCACCCGCAAGGCCTATGGCGGCGCGTACTGCGTGATGGGCTCCAAGGACATGGGTTGCGACGTCAACGTCGCGTGGCCCACGGCGCAGATCGCCGTGATGGGCGCCTCGGGCGCGGTGGGCTTCGTCTATCGCCAGAAGCTCAAGGAAGCGGCCAAGGACGGCGAAGACGTCGACGCGCTTCGGCTGGAACTGCAGCAGGAGTACGAGGACACTCTGGTCAACCCGTACATCGCCGCCGAGCGGGGCTACGTTGACGCGGTGATCCCGCCGTCGCACACCCGCGGCTACATCGCGACCGCGCTGCGGTTGCTCGAGCGCAAGATCGCTCAGGTGCCGCCCAAGAAGCACGGGAACATCCCCCTGTGAGCGTCGACGAATCCCCCGTGAGCGACGAAGCTCCGGTGAGCGAAGAGACCCAGCCGCACGCACCGCATATCCAGGTGCTCAAGGGCTCGCCGACGGACGCGGATGTGGCCGCGTTGGTTGCCGTACTGGGCAGCGCCGTCGGCGGCGGTGAGCCGCCGAAACCGG
>CBAAAS010000368.1:0-4253 GCA_964658855.1 uncultured Mycobacterium sp. | reverse complement strand
GGTCACGGCCGGCCAGCCGTTGATCTGGCTCGAGGCGATGAAGATGGAGCACACCATCACCGCGCCGGCCGACGGCGTGCTCGCCGAACTCAATGTCGACACCGGCCAACAGGTCGAAGTCGGCACCGTCCTGGCGCGAGTGGACGCGCCCCACGATCCCGAAGCAGAAGGAGACGCACAATGAGCGACAACAGTTTCATCGAGAACGAAGACCGTCAGGCGCTGCGCAAATCGGTGTCCGAGTGGGCATCCAAATTCGGCAGCGAGTACTACCTGAAGAAGGCACGCGCCCAGGAGCACACCGACGAACTGTGGTCCGAGGCAGGCAAACTCGGCTTTCTCGGGGTCAACCTGCCTGAGGAGTACGGCGGCGGTGGCGCCGGAATGTACGAACTGTCGCTGGTCATGGAGGAGATGGCGGCGGCCGGCAGCGCGCTGCTGCTGATGGTGGTGTCGCCGGCCATCAACGGCACGATCATCTCCAAGTTCGGCACGGAGGAGCAGAAGAAGCGCTGGATTCCCGGTATCGCCGACGGAAGCATCACGATGGCGTTCGCGATCACGGAGCCCGACGCCGGCTCCAACTCGCACAAGATCACCACCACCGCCCGCCGCGACGGCAGCGACTGGATCCTCAAGGGGCAGAAGGTCTACATCTCCGGCGTCGACCAGGCTCAGGCGGTGCTCGTGGTCGCGCGCTCGGAGGAGGCCAAGACCGGCAAGCTGCGACCGGCGCTGTTCGTGGTGCCCACCGACACACCCGGCTTCACCTACACGCCGATCGACATGGAAATCATCAGCCCCGAGCGCCAGTTCCAGGTGTTCATCGACGACGTGCGGCTGCCCAGCGACGCGCTCGTCGGGGCCGAAGATGCCGCCATCGCACAGCTTTTCGCCGGTCTGAACCCCGAACGCATCATGGGTGCGGCCAGCAGCGTCGGCATGGGCCGCTACGCGCTGGACCGGGCCGCCGACTACGTCAAGACCCGCCAGGTGTGGGGCACGCCGATCGGTGCGCACCAGGGGCTGTCACATCCGTTGGCGCAGTGCCACATCGAGGTCGAGCTGGCCAAGCTGATGATGCAGAAGGCCGCGACGCTCTACGACAACGGCGACGACGGTGGCGCGGCCACGGCCGCGAACATGGCCAAATACGCTGCGGCCGAAGCAGCTACCCGCTCGGTCGATCAGGCCGTGCAGTCGATGGGCGGCAACGGGCTGACCAAGGAGTACGGCGTCGCGGCGATGATGGCCTCGGCAAGGCTCGGCCGGATCGCGCCGGTCAGCCGGGAGATGGTGCTCAACTTCGTCGCGCAGACATCGCTCGGCCTGCCCCGAAGCTACTGATGGACATGCTCGTCGAATACACCGTCAACGATCACGTCGCGCGTCTGACGCTGAATTCGCCGCACAACCGCAACGCGCTGTCGACCGCGCTGGTCAGCCAATTGCATCAGGGCTTGCGCGATGCGGCGGCAGATCCCGCGGTGCGGGTCGTCGTGCTCGGCCACACCGGCAACACTTTCTGCGCGGGCGCCGATTTGTCCCAAGGATCGACTGCCAATGCCGATCCTGCCGAGGCGACCGCGCAGCGGTCCAAGGAAATGGCCGCACTGCTGCGCGCCATCGTCGAAGCGCCGCTGCCGGTGATCGTCGCGGTGGACGGCCATGTCCGCGCCGGCGGCATGGGCCTGGTGGCCGCTGCCGACATCGCCGTCGCCGGACCGCGCAGCACGTTCGCGCTGACCGAGGCCCGGATCGGCGTGGCACCGGCGATCATCTCGCTGACGCTGTTGCCGAAGCTGTCCGCCCGCGCGGCAGCGCGTTACTACCTGACCGGTGAGACGTTCGACGCTGCCACCGCCGCGTCGATCGGGCTGATCACGGAGGCCGCCGACGACGTCGACGCCGCGCTGGCGGCACTGGTCGCCGACATCGGGCGCGGTTCACCGCAGGGCCTGGCGGCATCCAAAGCGCTGACCACTGCGGCCGTGCTGGATGGATTCGACCGCGACGCCGAGCGGCTCGGCGCCGAATCGGCCCGGCTGTTCGTCTCCGACGAAGCTCGCGAGGGCATGCTGGCGTTCATGGAAAAGCGGCCGCCGCGCTGGGCCACCTGACCCACGTGCACGACAACTCCCGCGACAGCTGGCGAAGCGTCCTTCGCAGCATGCTCACCGGATGGCAACGCCCGACGACGCACCCCGTCGACGACGAGGGCGAGGGCGCCGAAAGCCTGATCGGATTCGTGCTGGCGGCCGCGATGGTGGGCGTGCTCACCGGCTTGAGCGCGGCAAGTTTCCGGCTTCTGCTCGAGCAAGCGGCGCGATTGCGCACCGGCCTGGCGGGCTGGGCGCACCACCATTGGTGGGGATTGATCGTCGTCGTGCTGGTCTGTACGGCTGCCGCCGCCGTCGCGGCGGCCCTGGTACATCGGGTCGAACCGCACGCCGAAGGCAGCGGAATCCCGCGCGTCGAAGCGGTCGCCGACGGCCGGGTCCGGCCCGACCGGTTCCGGCTCCTGCCGGTCAAGTACGTCGGCGGCCTGCTGGCCATCGGCAGCGGTCTGGCGCTTGGGCGCGAGGGGCCGTCGGTGCAGATGGGCGCTTCCGCGGCCGTCATCGTCGCCACCGTGACCCGACGCAACCTCGCGGATTTACGTCTGCTGGTCGCCGCCGGCGCGGCCGCCGGGCTGGCGACCGCCTTCAACGCGCCGATCGCCGGTGGCGTCTTCGTTCTCGAAGAACTGGTCAAGCGGTTCGATCCGCGCACCACGGTCGCCACCCTCGTTGCGTCCGCCTCCGGATTCCTCGCCGCTCACCTGCTGGTGGATTCCCGATACGACTTCGCCATGAAGCCGATCGCGGACCCGCGCATCGTGGAGTCCGGCTGGATTCTGGCGATCGGAGTCGTCACCGGTCTGCTCGCTGTGCTGTACAACGGCGCCGTCATGGCGGCCTTGCGCCGAGCCGACGCGAGCCGCCTGCCCAAGGAAGCCCGCGCCGCCGCAACCGGTGCGCTCGTCGGGCTCCTGGTCTGGTTCGCACCGAATCTGGTCGGCAGCGGCGACCGTCTCACCCAGCAGGCGCTCGACGGCCACGGGGCACTACTCGCCGTTACCGGTGTGCTCGTGCTGCGATTCGCGCTGGGCGTAGTTTCCTACGCCGCAGCAACCCCCGGCGGGTTGTTCGCGCCGATGCTGGTCCTGGGTTCGCAGGCCGGGTTGATCGTCGGGCTCGTCGCCGTGCACCTGACGCCGCATGCCGTCCCCAGCCTGCCCGCGTGCGCGCTGATCGGGATGGCCGCGTTCTTCACTGCGTCGGTCCACGCTCCGGTCACCGGGCTCATCCTTGCCACCGAAATGACCGGTAACACCAATCAGTTGCCACCCATGCTCGGTGCCTGCGCCGTCGCGATGCTCGTCGCCCTCGCGCTGCGATCGGCACCCATTTACGACCGACTGTCCGCGCGTGCGGCGAAGGGTGCCACCCAACCCACCTGAGCGAATTCTGAGGTTGGCGCAACGGTTTAGCGAAGATCCCTTGCAGCAGAATTTGTTAGACGTAGGCTCGTCAGTAATGAGCAAGTCAGCGCAACGAGGGGCGCGCGACCGGCCGGACGCAGTGACGCGTGCCGCCGAGACGGACCGCATCCAAGTGGCCCAGCTCCTCACCGACGCCGCCGCCCAGGGTCGACTCCAGATGAGCGACTACGAGGACCGGCTCACTAAGGCATACGCTGCGAAAACCTACGACGAGCTCGACCAGTTGCGGTCGGACCTGATCGGTTCTTCGGTGAATTCCCAACGCGGTGGCGCAACCAAGCCAGCGCCGTCGATGCTGCTGCTGGCCATCATGAGCGCGTTCGAGCGTCGCGGCCGATGGAACGTTCCCAAGAAGCTGACGACGTTCGCACTGTGGGGCGGCGGCGTCATCGATCTGCGCTACGCCGACTTCACCTCGACCGATGTCGAGATCAACGCCACCTCGATCATGGGCGGGCAGACCATCCTGCTGCCGCCCGAAGTCAACGTCGAGATCAAGGGTCACGGTGTGATGGGCGGGTTCGACCACGACGTCGACGGCGAAGGTACACCCGGTGCGCCGACCGTGCGGATCCGCGGCTTCTCGTTGTGGGGCGGCGTCGGCGTCCGACGAAAGAACCGCAAAGCCCAGAGCTAGGTTGCCGGGCTAACGCCGGCGGGAGCGCAGGTAGTCGCCGACCACCGCCGCGCCCAGGCCATCGAGATCCCT
>CBAAAS010000367.1:0-4317 GCA_964658855.1 uncultured Mycobacterium sp. | reverse complement strand
CGAGGTCAAAGAGGTCACCACCGAGGACGGCAAAGCCACCGGCCTGAAGTTGGGTGACGGGTCGACCATCACCGCCGACCGGGTTCTGATAGCCGTGGGCGCTCAGACCAATATCGAACTGGCCGAGCAGGCCGGTCTGTCGACCGAACACGGCGGCGTGCTCGTCGACGCATCGCTGAAGACCAGCTCGCCCGATATCTACGCCATCGGTGACATCGCCGCCGCCGAACACCCACTGTTTGAGGATCGGATCCGCACCGAGCACTGGGCCAATGCGCTCAAGCAACCCGAAGTCGCTGTATCGGGCATGCTCGGCGAATCCGGTGAATACAAAGAGCTGCCTTACTTTTTCACCGACCAGTACGACTTGGGCATGGAATACGTCGGCCATGCCCCCGACTTTCAGCGGGTGGTGTTCCGGGGCGACGTCAAGAGCCGGGAATTCGTCGCGTTCTGGCTCGATGCCGACAATCGGGTACTGGCCGGAATGAACGTCAACGTCTGGGATGTCCTTGACGACATCAAGAACCTGATCCGGAAGAAAGCGCCCGTAGATCCGGACAAATTGGCCGATCCGCAGGTGTCACTGGGCGACGTGCTCAGCTGACGGTGATGACGTCGGGCAGTCGCCGCCCTTGAAACCGCTCGCGCTCGGCGCGCCGGCGTTTGATTCGCAGCCGGGCATCGGACGGCAGCGTGACCACCTCGTCACAGGTCAGATAGAAAATCTCGCCGGCCACATCGATCAATTCATGAGCGACGAACCGAGAGCCTAGCTCGCGCAACGTCATTCGAAGCTCATGCGTGTATCTAATGGTGGTGTCGTATGCCGTTTCCCGAGAGGCGCGGGCGCTGGCTGCCAACCGTTCGGACAGCTTCTCCCCTGACGCGGCCTGCGGCATCCGCTGCGGAAGCTCGGTCGCGGCCCGCCCCGCCGCGGTAAGCAGGATCGCCGGGTCATCACCGATCATCAGGTTGGCCAGTTCCACCTCGCCCGGGCCACGATGCCCGATCCCGCTGATCGCGGCATCGAATGCTGCGCCGACGGTCTGCGACTGGGCACCGATTCCGGTGAGGTCGCCGTCGACAGCCAGCGCACACAACTGCAGATCGCCGCGGATCAGGGTTGCCAGCGACGCGGTCTTGGCGGTGAAGGCATCGCTGTCCACCAAGGCGCCCATCCCGGCGATGCTGACATGGACGCCGCGGCGCTCCACCGTTGCCGCGGTGACGCCGCTGTCGATCAGCCACAACCCGGTCAGTGCCCAGCCCTGATGAATTCTGTCGCGCAGTAGCCGGGCGCGCGCTTGCAACTGGGCATCAGATAGCGAATTCAGTTGCGCGGCAGCAAGATGCTCAGCCGCCGCGGCCGCGACGTATCCCTGGGTGTCTGTCTTGAGGTGCCGCAGCACGGCCAACGCGCGTTTGACCACCACCGCCTTGGCGGCGGCAGATCCGATCAGCCCGCTCCGCGGCGGGCGGCCCAGTGGGAACAGCGCATCAACCGGTGAATCGCCCAGCGACGCCCGGACAACCTCGCCGAGGTCCCAGCCGGGCAGCTGCTCCGCCGCGATCGCGCTCGCCGAGACGCCGACGTACGGGCGGTGACCGAATACCGCGACCGCCCTACTTCCCCATTCGGCGGCAACGACATCGCCACACGCCATCGCCGAACCGATCATCCGCGCCGCGGCACGCAGGCCGGGGATCTGGACGTCGAGCGTCATAGGGGTCAACGGACCCGGCAGTGTCGCGGCCAATGGAAGGGCGCTGAACACCGCAAAGCGCGGGTCGACCTGATCGTCGAATTCCCCTCCCGGCTCGTCCGATGAGGCCGACCGCAACGACGTGCCGTCCAACGGCTCGATCGGCAGGCCGACTTCGATTGGCAACGGCAGATGTCCCGGCAACGGTGACGCACCCGTGGCATCGAACTTGCGGCTTTCCAGCCCGCGCGCGGTGTCGGCGATCGCATCCGTTGTCGACCAAGCGAATTCGAAGTGCCACGATTCCTGCAGCGCCGCGAGATCGAGGTCGGGTGTCAGCCGGGCCCAGCCCGGCATGCGCGCGCGCTGCGGGCGCTGCCCGACCGACCGCAGCATGCTGCGCGCGGCGGCGACATCGATCGGGTCCGGACTCGCCAGGTCGACGACGCCGGTGCCACTGGTGGCCACGGCGAGCACCAGAAATCGAAGCAGATCGTCGAAATGCAGCACCCGTACCCGGTCCGCCGCGGACGTGTTGTGCAGCAGGCTCGTGACCGTGCGGCAGATCATCCAGTCGAGTTGGCGGCCCACCGGCGGCGCTATCCGCACGACCAGGCTCGGTGCCCAGCCACTGTCCACCAGCGCCTCGGCCGGCGCGCAGAGCGTCGGCTCCCCGGCCGCGGCGGATACGTAGATCAAACGCGAACCGGCACGTGCGGCCGCATGCGCCACCCTGACCAGCCCACCGATCCCGGCGCTGCCGGGCACACCAGGCTCGATCGGGGCCAGATGCAGAACCACATCGGCGGCATCGGCCAGCCGCTGCAGCATTGGGTCACCAAGTGACGCAGCGACGAAATCGACCTCGGGATGCAGGTTCTGGTGCGGGTGAGCGGCGATGCCGGTGACCGTATGGCCGGCAGCAACCAATTGCCGGGCCATGGCACGCCCGAGCAGGCCGGTGACGCCGGTCAACAGAATCCGCACGCCCGAGCACCTCCACGGCGTCTAGTCAATTGAAAGACAATAGTCGCGTGAATCGGTTACAGATAGGTTTCAGCTAACCCTGTTAACTCATTGCAATGTGGCGGAACCGTCGGCGTGAACCGTGACCTTGGCGCCGCCGATGTCCTCATGCACAGTGGCCGCGGCCGCTGACGGGTCGGTGATCAAGGCGAGCGTGCGCCGTTCGTCCGGCGTGCGAACCGACAGGAAAGCCTTCTCGGGCTGACCATCTCGGTCGAACGGTGTCGTCCAGGACTCGACAGTGCCGACGCCCTCCCACTCCACCGCGGCCGTCCTGGTCGGCTCCCGATCGACCGCGGGTTGCACGTCTTCCCAACGGAATTCGGTCTGGGGCGGTTCGGTGCCGTATACGCCGAAACTGTGCTTGGTGAGGTAACCGCCGTTCGCGGTGATCAACCCGCGACGGCCGGGATTGGCGGTCAGCAGTCCGGACATCGTCGCGATGGAGTGAGCGACGTAGTTGTTCCACGGCCCGCCGGCAAAAGTCAGCCCGCCGGTGACTGTCAGGGGTCGGGCCGGATCGTCAACCGGGAGGCCGAGTTCGGTGGCCGCGACCTGCACCGCGGAGGGGAAGCACGAGTACAGGTCGATGTAGTCCATGTCGTCGATGCCCAAGCCGGCCAGTTCCAGCGCCCGCCCGCCGCCGATCCGGATCGCCGGCGACCCGTGGAGTTCGGCCCGCTCGCTGATCGAATACGTGTCGTGCGCGTCGGTGCCCGCGTATGGGAACACCCATCGATCGGTCGGGATGCCCAACCGGGTGGCGGCCTCTACCGACGTCAGGATCAATGCGGCACCCTGGTCCACCATGTTGTTGGAGTTCATCAGCTTGGTGTACGGCCAGCTGATCATCCGATTCGTCGGCCCCGGCTGTGAAATCTCCTCAGCGGTAACGGGTTTGCGAATCCAGGCGTGCGGATTCTGCACCGCGACCTCGTTGAACCGCGCCCACAATTGCGCGATGCGGCGGCGATGGTCGTCGACCGACTCCCCCGTGCTGACCCGCAGCGCCTGCTCGAACATCGGGTAGATGTACGCCGGGCGGTCCAGTTTGATGCGGATCTCGGCATCCCCGGCCATCGGCACGTTCTCATCGCTGCCCTCGGGTTGCGGAATCGAGTTGTCCTGCTCGGTGCAGGTCAGCCGCTTCCCGTCGGCGCGCAGTTGCGTTCGGGTTCGCCACATCTCCGCGCCGGCCACCAGCACGACGTCGGCGCGACCCTGCTGGATGTCGGCACACGCCCGGTTCACCAGTGTCTGTGGGACATTGCCGCCGATACCGCTGTAGCGAGAGGTGAATTGGCCGGCGCCGATGCGTTGTCCGAGCAGCAGCCCCGGGTCGCGGTAGTACACCGACAGCAGGTTGACCACCCGAATCGAGTCGATCGCCTCCAGCACGCGCGCGCCGGCGGCTTCGCGCGCCGCAGCGGCCATCAGATCGACCGGTTCGAGAGTGTTCTCCTGAGCTGGCTCGCGGTGGTTCACCTGGCCATGGGCGACGAGCACCGGCGTTCTGGGGTCGAGGGGCATCAAGTGAGACCTTCCGCGGTGTCGGTGGATGCGAACAGCACCCCGTCGTGGATCA
>CBAAAS010000366.1:0-4320 GCA_964658855.1 uncultured Mycobacterium sp. | reverse complement strand
TATCAAATGATGAAGCTGCAATATGGGGCACAGGCCAAGGGCAGCCGGCCGCTGGATCCGATCGATGTGTGGGGTGATGATCACTGCTGGTGGCTGGACCGGATGGTCCGCTCGTCCCACCAGCTTCAGGAGCGGATGACGTTGATCTGGCACAGCTGGTTTGCCACGTCGCTGGACGGCGGTCCCACCCAGAAGCAGATGCTGGAAAAGATCCATGCGCTGGACGGACGCCTGCTGGAAGTGGCCCGCCCGCTGGATGCCGACCAGGCGGCGTTGGTCACGCGGGCCGTGCGCCACACCCGCATCGGCGGCAACGTAGCCGTGACCGAACTGGATCTGACGTCGCTGGCGTCGGTGCGATCAGCCGCCGAGTCGCTCAAATCCGGGTACGACCACATCGACCTGCTAATCAACAACGCCGGCGTGATGACCAACCAAAGGGGCACCACCGAAGACGGATTCGAATTGCAGTTCGGCACCAATCACCTCGGTCATTTCGCGCTCACCGGGCTGCTGCTCGACGCCATGCTCGACGTCGACGGCGCACGCATCGTGACGGTCAGCAGCAACGTGCACAAGATGGGCGGTGCCATCCACTTCGACGACCTGCAGTGGGAGCACAGCTACAGCCGGATGGGCGCGTACTCGCAGTCCAAGCTCGCCAACCTGCTGTTCACCTACGAGCTGCAGCGTCGGCTGGCCCCGCGTGGCAAGACGGTCGCCGTGGCGTCGCACCCCGGCACGTCAAGCACCGAACTCGCCCGCAATCTGTCATCGGTCATCCAGCCTGCGTTGAACGCCGTGGCTTCGCTGATCGCCCAGGCCCCGCCCGCAGGCGCATTGCCGTCGCTGCGCGCAGCCACCGACCCCGGCACGCTCGGCGGTCAGTACTACGGACCCGACGCCATGGCGCAACAGCGCGGAAACCCCGTCGTCGTCGCATCTAGCGATCAGTCGTACGACGTCGACCTGCAACGCCGACTGTGGGCGGTGTCCGAGGAGCTGACGGGCGTGAGTTACCCGGCCTGACGCGTGAGGCGCGCCGAAAGATGAGGCCTCATGCGGCTTTTAGCCACCTTGACAACCTCGGCCGCAGTTCCCGCAGCGACCACCCGCCCGCCTGCGTCCGACATCGATACCAAGACCGCCGAGCGCCTCGACCAGACCCTGATCGGTGGCACCGAAGTCCAGGACCACGGATCGCAGGAACGCGAACAGCGCCTCGCCGCGTTGGCACGCAACGGTCGAGCGGGTATAGACATCACACCATCTACGGTTTGACAAAACGGGGCGCGCGTTCCGTATAGTCGAACTCAACCGGAGCGTACGCCCCGTTTACTCTACAGCTTGAGGAGCTATCGATGTCCAAATGGACCACCGCCAACATTCCTGACCAGTCCGGCCGCGTCGCCGTCATCACCGGCGCCAACACCGGGCTCGGCTACGAAACCGCAGCCGCGCTGGCCGAAAAGGGCGCGCACGTTGTCCTTGCGGTGCACAACCTCGACAAAGGCAAGGACGCGGCGTTGCTGATTCAGCGGCGCTCCCCCCACGCCGACATCGCCCTGCAAGAACTCGACCTGACGTCGCTGGAGTCCACCCGCGCCGCCGCCGAGCAGCTGCGCGGCGATCACGATCGCATCGACCTGCTGATCAACAACGCCGGCGTGATGTACACGCCTAAAGGCAAGACCAAGGACGGCTTCGAGCTACAGTTCGGCACCAACCACCTGGGTCACTTCGCCTTCACCGGCCTGCTGCTGGAAAAGCTGCTCCCGGTCGCCGGTTCTCGGGTCGTGACGATCAGCAGCGTCGGTCACCGCATCCTGGCCGATATCCACTTCGACGACTTGCAATGGGAGCGCAGCTACAACCGGGTCCGGGCCTACGGGCAGGCCAAGCTGGCCAATCTGCTGTTCACCTATGAACTCCAGCGGCGGCTCGCCGCCCGCGGCACCACCATTGCCGCGGCCGCTCATCCTGGCTTCTCGGACACCGAGCTGATGCGCCACATTCCCTCGGGGCTGATGTCTGTGTTCCAACTCGCCGCTCCGGTCATCACCCAGGACGCGGCCGCGGGCGCACTGCCGCAACTGCGCGCCGCCACCGACCCGGCCGTGCTTGGCGGCCAGTACTACGGGCCGGACGGCTTCGCGCAGTCGCAGGGCCACCCCAAGATCGTTGAGTCGAGCGCGAAGTCGCACGACGCCGAGCGGCAGCGCAAGCTCTGGGCCGTGTCCGAAGAACTGACCGGGGTGACGTTCCCGGTCTAGACCAGATCGAGCAGCTGCTCGTGGAAGCCACCGAACCGGTGCTGGGGATCGATCAGATGGATTTCGAGAATCCAGTGGCACTGACGGCCGCTGGGGTCGCATCGCCGCATCGGTTTGGTGGAGCCGGGCATGACGTACCACTCAGTCTTGGTGCCGGGGATCTTCTTGTGCGGAAACTCCCCGACCAGATGACCGGCGATGTGACTGCCCCAGTCGAACCCCTCGGCGCGCGCCAGATCGACTGTGGCGTCGAATAATTCGGCACCGGTGACGTCGGGGTGGCCGTCAAAGTAGTCGCGGCCGGCCTGCCAGACCCGTGGCAGCGCATCGCGAAGAGCGAGCTTGCCCGGGTCGTCGCCGAGGACGAATGTGCGACCGAAGTCCGCCTCCCACTCCTCGAAGATCGGACCGAGGTCGAGAAAGACGATGTCGTCGTCGGCGACGACGCGGTCCGGTGGGCGTTCCTTGAACGGCTCAAGGGTGTTCTCACCGGCCCGCACGATGCGCCGATGCCAGTGTCGGGTGACACCAAGGAGGTCGGCGGCCAACGCGTTGATCTCATCGGACAGTTCCTTCTCGCCGACACCCGGGCGGATCAGGCCGCGGCTTTCGATCTCCTCGAACAGCTGCGCGGCCTTCGCCTGGGCATCCAACAGCCGCTCCGCGCGCACACTCTCGTCGATCACCGCATCGATGCTACGGCCGGTTGGCTCAGGTCCACTGAGCGAAATACGGACGCCCGGGCTTGCTCTTCTCGACGAGGATGAACACCACGCCCCACGGGTCGACGAACCAGGTCGTACGGACTCGTGCCACATCGGCGACGCCGTCGACCAGGAAACGGACGCCTCTGGCCTCGAGTTGCGCCCGGGTGGCGTCGATGTCCTCGCAGATCAAGCCCACATGCGACAGCCCGTGGTCGGTAAGTGGCGCGGCACTGCGCTGATCGCCGCCGGCGACACCCAGATACTCGATCACCTCGAGAACGCGATCACCGTCGTCGCCGAAGCCGACAATCGCCGCCTTCATGGTCGGATCTGACACCAGCTGGCCCATGTCGTCGCGAATCGCATCCCCGGCCATCACGTAGGGCGGCGACAGCACCTGCATGCCCAACACGTCGCGGTAAAACGCCACCGCCGCTTCACAGTCGGGCACGCAAACCCCGGCGTGCGCCAATCCGGTAATCACGACCTGACAATGTCAAAAGTCTGGTCATCGCACCAGGGAACGCTGCGAAGTCAGCGCCCGCCCAGCAGCCGCTGCTTTTGCTGGTTGAACTCCTGGTCGGTCAACGCTCCGTTGTCCCGCAGGCCGGCGAGTTTGCTCAGCACGTCGGTGATCTCGCGCATCTGCGACGCGGCACCGACCGATCGCTCCTCGGAGCTGGTCTCGGGCGTTGCGACAACAGCGGCTCGTTGCGGGGCCGGAGATTGCGGCCCGCGAGCGGTGTCGCGTCCGGGCATGGCCATCAGCGGTGCCTGTCCGAGCAGTGGCATGTCGCTGAACATTCCGGCAGCGGGTGCAGCGTTGGCCATCGGGGCCTCCAGGGCGGCGAGGCGAACCTGCGGGGCGGCCGACGTCCACCCCTGCGGAACCGACAACCGGCCCAACGAGCCCGACTCGCCCATCTCGGCAGACACCGCGGTCGCCCCTTTAGGTGCACTCGGCGCGCGCGGTGCCGGCGACGGCTTCGTTGATGGCGACGGTTTCGACGCATCGTCCGGTCCGAACAAGTCGCCGGTGATCTTGTCCTCGGTCTTGGTGATGAAGCCGGCAGCACCGGAAAGTCCGATCAGCCCGGTGCCGTTGCCGAGCAGGCTGGAGCCCAGCGACGCCAGGTTGTAGGCATTGGAGAACTCATCAAAGCCGGTCAGTCCGGTCGATGACTCGAGTGACTGCAGCGCGCTGGGCACCGCCGACATCGTCGCCTGCGCATTTCCGGCCGACGCGCCCGCGGCCTGGGTGACCGCGGTTCCCTGGCCGGCAAGTCCACCCTGGTTGGTGGCCTGCTGCGGCTGAGTGAAAGGCGTCACCTGGGATGCCG
>CBAAAS010000365.1:0-4324 GCA_964658855.1 uncultured Mycobacterium sp. | reverse complement strand
TATCGACCCAGGTCTGGTACGAGCGAAACGCCCTCGGTCATCTACATCCCCTCTGGTTCGTCAGGCCGGCGTGAGTCCGAGCGGACCCGCGAGTTCGGCCAAAGCAGACACCAGGTTTTCATCTTTAGTCAAAACCTGCACAGGCACGTGGTCGGCACCGGCGTCCAGGTGCTCTTTCAGCCGCGCCGCGATCGCCTCCGGCGTGCCATAGGCCACCAGCGCATCGAGCAGGCGATCACTGCCCGGATACGTGGTTTCTTCGTCTGAGAACCCCAGGCGCTTCCAGTTGTTGCGGTAGTTGGCCAGGTTGAAGTAGACCGGGAGCCCCCTGCGGGCGACGGCCCGCGCCTGCTCCGCATCGGTGGTCAGGACCACTTTGTGCTCCGGCGCCAGGAACGCCGACGGCCCCATCAGCTCGCGGGCCGTGGCGGTGTGCTCGGGGGTGGTGAGGTAGGGGTGCGCGCCCGCGCTGCGCCGCGCCGACAGCTTCAGCACCTGCGGCCCCAGCGCCGCCACCACCCGGCGGTTGGCGGGGACGCCGTATTCGTCGAGCTGATCGAGGTAGTCGACCAGGGCGTCATAAGGCTTGCGGTATTCGGCGACCGCCTCGGGATGCCCGACGCCGATACCGAGCAGGAAGCGTCCCGGGTAGGCCCGGTCGATCCGATGGAACGAGTCGGCGACCGGCTTGGCCGCGTCCGACCAGATGTTGACGATGCCGGTGGCGACCTGCAGCGTCGTGGTCGCTTCGAGAATGGGCTCTACCCACGCCAGTTCGGCGGGTGGCGAGCCGCCGACCCAGACGGACCCGTAACCGAGGGCTTCGATGTCTTTGGCTTGGGCAGGCGTGACGCCGCGTCCGAACGATCCGAACCGGCCGAGATCGGGCTTGCTTGCAGCAGAATCGGTCATGGTTGCTCCAACCTACCGCCGGGCCGCAGCTATTCCGCGTTTACTCCAGCACGGCCCTGGGTAGCATCGCCTGGATGCTTTCGCTGCTGGCTCGTCTGATCATTGCAGCGCCCAAGCGAGTGCTAGCCGCCGTTCTGTTGATCACGATCGTCGCGGCCGCATTCGGGGCTACCGTCACCGAACACCTTGGCGCTGCAGGGTTTCAAGATCCGAGCTCGCCGTCTGCGCGTGGCATGAAGGTGCTGACCACAAAGTTCGGTCAGGGCGACATGGATCTGACCCTGGTGGTTCGCGCCCCCGGCAGCGTGCAGGACCCGGCGGCAGCGGCGGCCGGTCGCAACCTCGTCAAGGAATTACGCCGATCCGAATTCGTCAACGACGTCGAGTCGCCATGGGACGGCTCGCCGCAGAGTGCCGGTCTGATCAGCAAGGACGGCACAACCGGACTGGTGATCACCGGCATCACCGGATCGGAGAACGACGCACCCAAGCACGCCAAGGCGATCGCGGACCGGTTCACCGGCAAGCACGACGGGGTAGAGGTGCTGGCCGGGGGAACGGCGACCGTCGCCTCAGAGATCAACGACCAGTCCGAGCAAGATCTGCTGACCGCGGAGGCCATCACGCTGCCGCTGTCGCTGATCGTCCTCGTCTGGGTCTTCGGCGGACTGTTCGCCGCGCTGCTGCCACTGGTGGTCGGTGGGCTGGCCATCGTCGGGACGCTCGGCATGCTGCGGGTGATCACCCTGTTCGCCGACGTGTCGATCTTCTCGCTCGACCTGACCACCGCCATGGGCCTGGCGCTGGCGATCGATTACACGTTGCTGCTGATCAGCCGGTATCGCGAGGAATACGCCGACGTCGGAGACCGCGATCTTGCGTTGCGCCGGGCGGTGACGACGGCGGGTCGCACGATCTTGTTCTCCGCGTGCACCGTGTTTCTCGCGGTCAGTGCGCTGGCAGTGTTCCCGATGTACTTCCTGCGCTCGATGGCGTACGCCGGGTGCGGGGTAGTGGCGCTCGCGGGCCTGTACGCCGTCGTCGTCGCCCCCGCGGTGATCAAACTGCTCGGCGACCGGATCGAGTCCCTGAACATCCGGACGCTGTTCCGGCGGACGAAACCGGACCCCGATGTGCGACACGGCGCGCTTTACCGGGTCGCCACGTTCGTCATGCGGCATGCGCTGCCGTGCGCCCTGGCGGTGGTGGCGCTGCTGCTTCTGCTCGGATCGCCTTTCGCCCGTGCGCGATTCGGTTTGCCGGATGACCGGGTGCTCCCGACGACCGCACAGTCCCGACAGGTCGGCGACATCGTGCGCCACCAGTTTCCGGCGGACCCGGGAATGGCCACCTCGATCGTGATCCCCGACGGGGGCAGCCTCGACGGCACCGACGTCGCCGATTACGCCACCGCTCTGTCGAACGTGCCCGGCGTGGAAGCCGTTGCCGCGCCCAGCGGTTCATACGTCCAGGGTCAGTTGGCCGGGCCGCCGATGTCGGCGACCGGGGTCAAGGACGGCAGTGTGTGGTTGTCGGCGACGGTCCCGGGCTCGTCGCTGGACTCGCGGTACCGGACGGCGATCGACCAACTTCGGGGTGTCCCGGTACCGCACCATGTCGAGGCGTTGTTCACTGGAGCCGACCAGCTGAACCGGGACTCGGTCGACGAGATCGTCCGACGGCTCCCGGTGGTGCTGTTGTTGGTTGCCACAACAACTTTCGTGCTGATATTCCTGCTGACCGGCAGCCTGGTGCTGCCCCTTGAGGCCTTGGTGCTCAATACGTTGTCGCTGTCGGCGACGCTCGGCGCGTTGGTGTGGGTGTTCCAGGAAGGTCATCTCGGCGGGCTCGGCACCACGGCGACGGGAACCCTGGTCGCCGATGTGCTGGTGTTCCTGTTCGCGACCGCGTTCGGGTTGTCGATGGACTACGAGGTCTTCCTGCTCTCACGAATCCGGGAGCACTGGCTCAAATCCCAGCAGGGCCATGAAGACAACGCCGAAGCAGTGACGATGGGCATTGCCACCGCCGGCCGGGTGATCACGGCCGCCGCGCTGTTGATGGTGATCGTCTTCGCCGCGCTCAGCACCGGTGAGGTGTCCTTCATGCGGATGATCGGCGTGGGCCTGGCGCTCGCCGTGATCGTCGACGCCACATTGGTGCGGATGGTGCTGGTGCCCGCGTTCATGAAGCTGGTCGGCCGATGGAACTGGTGGGCGCCCAAGCCGCTGGCCAAACTCCATGCGGCCGTAGGAGTCAGCGAAGGCTAGCCGCTGGTCAGGTCGATCTGGCCTTGCAACTCGTGGTCGATCAGGAACGTCCCCGCCTCGCGCAGGTTGGGTGGGTGGAACGAGTACGCGCTCAGACACCCGACCAGGTAAGCCACTTCGGGATCGGTGGCGAACGCGACGCCACCGATCCGCGACACCAATCGGGCGGCGCTGGTTTGCAGTTGGTCGCGCAGACCGAGTCGGATCCACAACAGGTCGGCGAACAGGGCGTCGCTGCGGTCACCGCCGTCGTAGCGGGCCGCGATCATCAGCAGCGCCCGCCACACTCCCTCGATCGGGGAAAACAATTCGACGAAATCGGATTCGGTGAAGTTCGGCCGATCCACGAGTTTGAGCGCGAGCCGCGTCGCAGCACCGATGTAACCCGCGGTAATGATCAGGCCGAACAGCACGTAGCCGGACTTCTCGTTGCGACCGTCGGGATCCTCGACGTCGCTGACCATCGACAAATCGGTTGGCACAAAGACGTTTTCGAAGTTCACCGCGTGAGTCTGGGCGGCGCCCAGGGCCGGGCTGGTCCACAGCGGCGAGACGGACAGCCCCGGGCTGCCATTCCAGATCAGCGTGATCGCCCGCTGGCCGGTGTCGCTCAGCACCACGCTGGTCATCACACAGTCCATGCTGTCCGCCAGGCTGCACGGCTTCTTGCTGCCGGTGACCGTGTAGCCGCCGTCGGCCGGCTCGGCCTTCATGGTTGGCCGAAAGACACTGCCCTCGATCGTGCCTTCGGAAAATCCCGACGCGAAAACCGTGTTGTTCTCGATCAGCGACTTGACCAGACCCACCGTCGTCTCGTCGGCGGACTCGGCGAAGTCGACAAGACCGGCCACCGACAGATAGTGCATGGTGGTCGCGGCGGCCAGCGAAGGGCTGAGGTAGCCGACACCGCGTTGCAGTTCAACCGTTTCCACGCATGTCGCACCGAGTCCGCTGAGCTCCGTGGGCGCGGTCAGGCGCGGGCCGCCATGTTCCTTCCATAGGTCGATGACGCCGCCGTCCGGGTCCTCGACGGCCAGCAGACCCAACTTCTCCAGCTGGTCAGCCAGATCCGGTAAGTGCCGGCGTACTGCGGCGACGTAGGACAGTCGAGCTTCGAGTTCATCGCGGTTCATCTGGGGTGT
>CBAAAS010000364.1:0-4331 GCA_964658855.1 uncultured Mycobacterium sp. | reverse complement strand
GAGTATCCGGGCGGTGACGTCGGGTACTGCCCCGTTATCGCCGGACGATTCCGACGCATTTACCCAGAAGTATGGAATTCCGGTGCTTACATCCTATGCCGCAACCGAATTCGGTGGAGGTGTCGCAAGCTGGACGCTGGTCGACCATCAGAAGTATTGGCGGGCCAAACGCGGCAGCGTGGGCCGCGCCAACGCCGGTACACAGCTGCGCGTGGTCGCCGACAGCGGTGCCCCGCTGGGGCCCGACGAGGTCGGCCTGCTGGAGGTGAAACCCGCACAACTCGGACCGGCCGCAGAGTGGATGCGCACCACCGATATGGCCCGCATCGATGCCGACGGGTTTCTGTGGATCGTCGGCCGGGCCGACCAGGCCATCATCCGCGGCGGATTCAAAGTCATGCCCGATGACGTGCGCCTCGCTGTGGAAAGTCATCCCGCGGTAACCGGCGCCGCGGTGGTCGGGCGACTCGACGACAGGCTCGGCGAGACGCCGGTGGCCATGGTGGAACTCCGAGAGCACGGATCGACCGATGCCACTGGAATACTCGACTACCTGCGAACCCGGTTGGCGCGCTATGAAATTCCTGCCGAGGTCGCGATCGTCGAAGAGATTCCGCGGACACCATCCGGCAAGCCCGACCTGAGCGCGATCCGGCGCTATTTCAGCCATGGCGAGTGAACCGGCAACCGTCGGCGGCGTGCTACGCAGCCAAGTCGACAGCAGGGGCGACCATCCGCTGCTGATCTGCGACTCCGAACGCGTCAGCTACGCCGAGGCCGAGCGGCTTTCGGCGCTGCTGAGTCGTAGCCTCATCGCTCTTGGCGCCGGCAAGGGCACCCATGTCGGACTGCTCTACCCCAACGGCGTCGACTTTGTCGTCGGGATGCTGGCTGCCGCGCGGATAGGCGCCGTCGTCATTCCGTTTTCCACCTTCGCCACCGCGCGCGAACTGCGCGAACAACTGGTCGACAGCGACACCGAAATCCTGCTGGCAGCATCGTCATTCAGATCGCACGATTACGTGCATCGGGTGTCCGAGGTGCTGCCGGGGTGCGCTTTCGACTCCGAGGACCCGTTGTTCAATGTTGCCGCACCGCAATTGCGCCGGGTGATCTTCGACGTGTCACGAATCCAGCGACTCGGCGAGACGATCGACGAAGCGCTGTTGGGGGCGATGGAAGACGATGTCGACGCCTCTGATTCGCTGACGATCGTCTATACGTCCGGTACCACACATGCGCCCAAGGGCGTTTTGCACACCCATGCCGCGCTGCTCGACCATCAGCGAAATCTCAACGCGGTCCGGAAACTCAGCGCGGCGGACAAACTGTTCTGCAATTCACCGTTCTTCTGGATCGGCGGATTAGGATTCGCGTTGCTGGCCAGCATGATCGCCGGGGCATCGCTGGTGTGCTCGATCGCGGAGAACGCCGGCCGGACCCTGGATCTGATCGAGGCTGAAAAGCCGACGATCACCAATGGATTCGTCGCAGGGATCATGAATGTGACCTGGCACCCGAGCTTCACCGACCGGGACCTGACGTCGATGCGACGAGGAAACCTTTATCCGATCATGGACCCCGCGGTACGCCCGGCCGATCCCGAGTTGCGACACAACATGCTCGGGCTGACCGAGGCCGGAAGTGTGGCGCTGATCAGTGGCGACGAGAGTGATCAGCCCGAACAGCGGCGGGGATCGTTCGGCAAACCGGCGCCGGGGCTGCAGACCAAGATCGTCGACCCGGACACCGGATCCCCGGTCGAAGACGGTGTGCGCGGCGAACTCTGTATTCGCGGACCATGTCTGATGCAGCACTATTACAGGCGCAGCCGCGAAGAATGCTTCGACCTCGACGGCTGGTTGCACACCGGGGACCTGGCTTCCATCGATTACGACGGGTTCGTCTACTACTTCGGCCGGCGCGGTTCGATGATCAAAACGGCCGGGGCCAACGTCTCTCCCAGCGAGGTTGAGAAGGCAATCGCTGACGTCACCGGCGGTGCCGCGGCGCATGTGTTCGGCATCCCCGACCCTGATCGTGGCCAAGCCGTCGTCGCCGTCATCGCCGTAGACACCGACGTCGAACTCGACGAGACCACCCTTCGACGCGGACTAGCCGCGCAACTTTCTGCCTACAAGATTCCCCGGCGCTTCGCCGTCATAAGGGCGTCCACGGTGCCCCTGTTGGCCAGCGGCAAACCTGACCTGCGGTACATGAAGAGTCTGTTCAATGCCTGACACGATCGACGAATTGGTCCGGCATCGGTCCGCCCAGGATGCGGACAAGCCGATGGTGATCGAACCCGACCGCCGGCTAAGCTACCGCCAACTCGCATTCAGCACAACGGATCTGGCCGCGGGATTCGTCCATGCAGGCGTCGGTAAAGGCACCCGGGTCGGGCTGATCATGCCCAATGGTGTCCGTTGGGTGCAGATCGCGATCGCCCTCACCCGCATCGGAGCCGTGCTGGTTCCGTTGAGCACGTTGCTGTCGGCGCGAGAATTGTTCGCGCAGTTGCGAACTGCGTCTGTGCAGTGCCTGGTCAGCGTCGAGGAGTTCCGCGGGCACCGCTATCTCGATGAGCTGGCGTCGGCTCTCGGTCTGAGCGATATTTCCGGAACATTGCACTGCCCAGACCTTCCCGCGCTACGGCAGCTGTGGCCGGCTGACGATTTACCCGCGGCGACCGATCAGGCCCTCGTCGACGCCGTCACGGCCACGGTCACAGCGAGCGATGCCATGGTGATCATGTTCACCTCCGGCAGCAGTGGTCCGCCCAAAGGTGTGATGCACTCACACGGTAGTGCGCTCGGTGCCGTCCGATCCGGTTTGGCAAGCCGTTGCATTGACTCCGAGACACGCCTGTACTTGCCGATGCCCTTTTTCTGGGTGGGCGGCCTCGGTAGCGGCGTGCTGTCCGTACTGGTGGCCGGCGCGACCCTGATCACCGAGAGAATCCCACAACCGGAGACCACGCTGCGACTCCTGGAGCGCGAACGGGTGACGCTGTTTCGCGGGTGGCCCGATCAGGCCGAGGCGTTGGCGCGGGACCCCTTCCGGACCCGGGTCGACTTGTCCGACCTTCGCCCCGGCAGTCTGGAAGCACTCTTACCGGCCGAGCAGCGCTCCCAACCGGGTTCTCGGGCAGTGCTGTTCGGCATGACCGAGACATTCGGGCCCTACAGTGGCTATCCCGCCGACACCGCCTTGCCGCCCTCGGCGTGGGGCAGCTGCGGTAAGCCCTTCCCCGGGATGGAGGTCAGGATCGCCGACCCTGAGAGTGGACAGACCGTATCTGCGGGAACCATTGGAATGATTCAGGTTCGAGGCCCTCATACGTTGCGTGGGATATGCCGGCGTCGCCGCGAGGATCTGTTCACCGCCGACGGTTTCTACTCCACCGGCGATCTCGGCCGATTCGACGACGGCGGTTTCCTGTTCTACCACGGTCGATCCGACGACATGTTCAAAGTCAGCGGGGCGACTGTCTATCCCACCGAGGTTGAACAGGCGCTGCGCGAGATCGGCGGAGTCGCCGTTGCCTTTGTCACCAATCTTTCTGGTGCACAGGGAGATATCGTCGGTGCCGTAGTGGTGTGCGACATCACTTCCACGTCCGTCGGAGAACTTCGACGGGCGGCTCGCGAGCTGCTCAGCTCCTTCAAGGTCCCGACCGTGTGGCTACTGCTCGACTCCGACGATCCGATTCCACGTGGTCCGACCGGCAAGGTCGACGTCCGGCGGTTGCGTGCCCTGCTGAATGCCGCGAACGGCCAGGCGTCACAGCGACAAGAGGAATGCGAAAACGGCCAGCCAGAGCACTGGAACTCCGCCGAGGAGCAGCATCAGGACGCCGACCCAGCGGATCAGTGATGGACCGCGCCATACAGCGGCGAGGAGCAGCACCAAACCCAGCAACCCACACACCGCAGATGTCCAGCCGCTGCCGGCAACGTTTCTGACGTGGGTGCCCCCGTCGAGATCGGCGGCGACGGCAGGGTCGTTCAGCACGGATAGGGCGGCAACGGCACTGACCGCCCAACTCGTCACCGCCCCCGCGCACAGACCCCAGCCGCTCAATCGGCGGTTTCGGTCGTGGGTATTCGTCAGCCGATTGTTGTAGTCGTCCAGCGCTTCCTGTATCGCGGAGTCATCGGTGGACACAGCGACAATTATCGCCGATCTTCACCGTTGTCGACCACACCATGTTCGGCGAGGTGGTCGATCAGCGGAGCCGCCCCCGCGGCCAGGTGCTCCGACATGGCATTGCGGGCAGACTCGCCGTCGCGTTTGGCCAACGCTGCCAGTACCCGGCGATGGTCTTTGAT
>CBAAAS010000363.1:0-4338 GCA_964658855.1 uncultured Mycobacterium sp. | reverse complement strand
TCCAGCAGCAGGTTGATGGCGGTGCGCATTTCCAGCCGCGCCAGGTGCATGCCGAGGCAAACGTGGACGCCGTGGCCCCAGCCCAGGTTCGCCTTGGCCTGCCGGTGGATGTTGAAGGTGTCGGGATCGGGGTAACGGTCCTCTTGCCGGTTTGCCGCGCCCAGCATCGGCATCACCGTGCAGCCGGCCGGAATCTTGACCCCGCCGAGCTCGGTGTCGCGGGTTGCCACCCGGGTGATGGTCAGCAGCGGGGGCTCCCAGCGCACACCCTCCTCGATCGCCTGCGGAATCAGCGAGCGGTCGGCGCGGATCGCGTTCAACTGCTCCGGGTCGGACAACAGTCCGAGGAGCAGGCTGCCCAGCGACCGGTAGGTCGTCTCGACGCCGGCGGGCAGCAACAGCCGCAGGAACGAGAAGATCTCCTCGTTGGTGAGCTTCTCCCCGTCGATCTCGGCGGCACCGAGCGCGCTGATCAAATCGTCCTTGGGCTCGGCGCGACGGGCCTCCAGGATCGGCTCGAAGTATTCGCAGAGAGCGGCCGACGCCGCCAGCCCGCGTTCGGGGTTCATCAGCCAGCTCAGCAGCGAGATCGACCAGCGCTGGAACTGCGGGTAGTCCTTTTCCGGCAAGCCCAGTAGCCCTGCGATGATCTGGCTGGGGTAATCGAAGGTGAATTCCTTGACCAGGTCCGCCTTGCCGTTGGCCGCGAACTTGTCGATCAGCCCGTTCGCCACCCGGCCGACCAGCTCGTCTTGCCACTTCGCCAAAGCCTTCTGGGAGAACGCTTTCGATACCAGCGAACGCAGCCGACCGTGGATCGGCTCGTCCATGCCGAGCATCACGCCCTCGCCGAGCACCGGACCGAACGCCGCAATGACGGCCGCCGAAGAGAACGTCTCGTTGTCGCGGAGCATCTGCTGAATATCCTCGTGGCGATACGCGATGAACATCGGCAGGGACTCATCGTGGGGAAGCGCTCCCGAGATGTCGAGTCGCTGCACCGGCTCCTCGCGACGCAGCCGCGCCAGCTCGGTGTACGGGTCACGCACATCCCCGGAGATCGCGTCGTCGAACGCGCCGAAGTCTTCGAGGTCGTCGAAAAGCTGTTCCATCTCTACCTACTCCTCATTGTCTTTACGGCGCTTGGCCGCGAACGTCATCAGGCGTTGCAACACCGGTGCCGGAATGACTTTCGTCGCGGACACCATCGCTTTCTGGGTGAGAGTCAACGGCCACGCGCCGTCGCGCATCGACCCGTGTTTGGGTATGCCGAGCACGATCCGGGACATGTGATGCATGCCGATAGCCGGCAGAATCCGGCTGGATACCAACAACATCGACGCGTCCGGTCCCACGCCATGTCGGTGGAACGATCCGCGGTCTTCGAGTGCCTTGAGCAGTCCGTCGGTGAATCGCTCGGGTGGCCTGGCGAGACGCATCGCAAACCGCCCGCGGCTGTTCATCGTGTTGTGCAGGCGGGCATAGGGACCTTCGAAGTTCCGATCGTCGATCGTGCCCGCATCGGTGATGATGTCGGTGTCGTAGGTCCCGGTAACCAGGATGGTGACACCGAGACCGAACGGCGCGATCTCGACCGCCATCGACTCACCCCAGCGCTCCATGGCGCCCTTGGCCGCGGAGTAGGGCGCGGTAGCGGGCTGACCGCGCACCCCTGCCGCGCTGGATATCAGCAGGATGCGCCCTTCACCCGCCGCGCGCATCGACGGCAGCAGCGCCTGAGTGAGCGCGACCGGACCCAAGACGCTGGTGGCAAACATCCTCTGCCACAACGCCATATCAGTCTCTTCCACCATGCCGGCTGCGGATATTCCCGCGTTGTGTATTAGCGCATAGGGTGCGCCCACAGCTTCTTCGATCGCCTTGGCCGCCGCGACGATCGACCCGGCGTCCAACAGATCGAGCTGCACACCGACCAGCCGATCGTCATTGGCACTAGCGCCAACCTCGTCGCGAAGCAGTGGAAGCCCCCGGTCGGGTTCGCGCATTGCCGCGACCACCCGCCACCCCTCGCGATGCAGGCGCACAGCCGATGCGAAGCCGAGCCCACGCGAAGCGCCGGTGACGACGGCGGTGCGCGGCTCAGCCATTCTTGCTCGCACAGGCGCCCTGCCCCGGTGGCGGTGCGTCGACGTGCGGCCGACCGTTCGGCTCACCGCTGGCCCATGTCGACCAGATCCCGACCGAGTACGGCCCCGGCGCTCCGGCCTTTTCGTAGAACCCTTGTGGGTCATACACTTTGGCTTCCGGATAGGGCCACGGGCAGGCAACCGACGTGGCGGCATGGCTGACCTTGATGGCCCAGAACCAGGCACCGTAGGCGAAGTAGGACACGTTGATGATGGCGAACATCACCAGGAAAGTGCCCAGCACCGGTCGCGTTGGGAACAACTTCGCTTTGGCCGCAAGCTTTTCCGCTACCGACTTACCGGTGTCGTCGCGGTAGCAGAGAATCGCCGCGGGCACCATCACGAAGCACACCGAGAACGATTCCCAGATCAGCGGGAACTGGAACGTGGTGCCGGTGAAGATCGAGCCCCATGGGATCACCTGCGAATAGATATACATGCCCCAGTGGACGAGGATGTTTTCCAGGAAAGCGTCGAAGACGAAGCCGATCACCAGGGCCAGCAGACCGAGGCTGACCAACGGATGCCGCGACACATAACTTGTCGGCCCGTACTTCGTCTGCAGTTTGCGCAGGATCGACACTGCTGGGAAGTAGGGACCGAAGTAGAACATCACGTAGCCGAAGACGACGAACGGTTCGACCGTCGGCGACAGCGACACCAGCGGCCAGGATTCCGGCCAGTGGATCAGGTCGGGGTTGTAGACCGCGAACGGCGACCAGTTCATGATCGGGTCCTGCCACACGATCAGCGTGGTGCACAGGAACATCAGCATTACCGGACTGCCCGGATTGCGACGCCAGCCTCTGACGAAAACGATCACCAGCAAGAGCAGCGACACGACCGTGGCTGCGTCGAGAAAGCCGATGTAGTCCAGCCCGAAGGTGAACTTCACCGGGCGCGGCCGGCCGTGCACATTCGGGTTGGCCACGCGCGGATCGAGCAGCCAACGGCGGTTCGCGATGAAGAACAACGCGAAGGCGGCCAGCGCGGCGCCGCTGATCCAGCCGCCCCATTTCCGTTGCGGCGCGGCGGGTTGTGCGTCGGCAGCTAGTGGAGTGGATTGATCGGTACTCATTTCTTGCTCATCCTTCTTGCCCGAAGCGGTCGACCAGGTGCGAGTTGACGCCGTCGGCATCCAGCGTGCGAGCCACCAGGTAGCCGGCGCCCATCCAGGCGCGGCGGGTCCATTTACCGAAAGACACGCGGGTGCCGGGCGCGCCGGAGGCAGCGGGCATCATCTTGACCCGCTCCAACGCATCCTTGACACCGCGCGGGCTGAGCGGGTGGGCGTCAGTGAATGCCCGCACGAGTGTGGCGGCAACGTCGCGATTGACTACCGTCACACAGAATTCGGGCCGACTGCCGTCGTACTTCTTCGCGTAGCTGTCGAGGAAGTCCTGCCCGATCTGATTCGCCTCGTCGTACTGGTCGACACCGGTCCACCCCATGAACGCGTTCCACATGATCGGATTGACCCACGCGTTCTGCCATGCGGTGGTGGTGAAGCGCGGCGGGTCCCAACCGATGGCCTCCAGCGCGGGGTTGATGAAGACGATTCCGAATCCGAATCCCAAATGCACGATCGCCTCGGACTTTGCCTCGTGCAGCGTTTGCACCGCGGCGTTGATGTCCTGAGCCGTCTGGGCGATGGAGGCCTCCGCGACGATCCGAATACCCTTGCGCCGGCATGCACTTCGCAGGTTCTTCAGATAACTCTCGCCAATGAGGCTCTGCTCGACCAGAACACCGATCTCGGTGAGTCCTCGTTTCGAGACGAGGTCCGCGATGAAGATCGGCTCGTCGGTCATCGATCCCTGTGGGAAGGCGAACGTCCACTCGCCCAGCCAGTCGTCGGTGCCGGTCACGCTGATGGCCGGCACCTTGAACCGTTCCTCTATGGCTTCGCGCAACGGCACGCAGTTATCGGTGATGTTGGGGCCGAAGACCACGAGGCAGCCCTCGTCGACCAGTTCGCCATAAGCGTCGATCACCGATTTGACCGAACCCTTGGGCAGACCCTCCACTTCGCGATAAATCATCTGCACGGGACGGTCCATCAGACCCTGCTGCAGCGCTTCCTCGAATATCAGGTCGAAAGTCTGGGTGAAGGAGGCGAAAAGCTCCTCGGGGAAGCCCGGCGGGAGCTTGAAGTCCATCAGATAGCCGATCTTGATCGGCTCAGCAGTGC
>CBAAAS010000362.1:0-4344 GCA_964658855.1 uncultured Mycobacterium sp. | reverse complement strand
CCCGGGCTGGCCGGAATCTCCCGACGAAGGCAACGCCGACACCGTCCTGCAGCACAGAGCCGAGCCGGCCGCCTGAGTCGCTACTGCAGCGGCGACATCTCCTGCAGCATCGTAGGTATCAGCTCGCTCACTGTCGGGTGGATATGCACCGTGCGGGCCAGCGTGGTGTACGGAGCCTTTGCCGACATCATGTCGAGGATGCCGTGGATGGCTTCGTCACCGCCCACACCCAGGATGGCCGCGCCGAGGATCTGATGGGTCTCGGCGTCGACCACGACCTTCATGAAGCCTTGCGTCTCACCCTTTTCCACCGCGCGGCCGACTTTGGTCATCGGACGCTGACCGACCAGTGCGGGGCGGCCGGACTTGCGTACCTGCTCCACGGTCATCCCTGCGCGGCCCAGCGGTGGGTCGATGTACAGCGCGTAGGTGGTGATCCGGTCACTCACCCGCCGCGGGTCATCGTCGAGCAGGTTGGCGGCGACGATCTCGAAGTCGTTGTACGAGGTATGGGTGAACGCGCCTTTGCCGTTGCAGTCGCCCATCGCCCAGATGTGATCGACGCTGGTTCGCAGTTGGTCGTCGACGACGACGTATCCGCGGTCGTCGGTGTCAACGCCGGCCAACTCGAGGCCGAGGTCATCGGTGTTGGGGCGCCGACCCACTGCCAGTAACAGGTGGCTACCCGCGACCGGTGCGGCGCCGGCTCGCGGCGTCAACTCAAATCCGTTGTCGCGCTTGGCTACTTGAATGTCACTGGCGTCGAGAATGATCTGAACGCCTTCGTTCTCGAGGATCGTCCGGATGGTGTCGGAGACATCCTCGTCTTCGCGGGCGGTCAGTCGCGGGCCTTTTTCCACCACAGTCACCTGCGCGCCGAACCGGCGGTACATCTGGGCGAATTCAAGCGCGATGTAGCTACCGCCGACGACCACGAGATGGTCGGGCACAGTGTCGAGTTCGAGGATCGACACGTTGGTGAGGTAGTCGACGCCGGCCAATCCGGGAATGTCCGGCACGACCGCGCGGCCACCGACGTTGAGAAAAATGCGGTCAGCCTGCAACGTGTCGTCGCCGACCCGCAGCGTGTGCGGGTCTTCGAATCGGGCATGCCCGCGAAAAACGGTGCAACCGTCCATGCCGTCCAGCCAGTCTTCGACACCCTTGCGGTCATCGAGGACGATGCCGTCCTTGCGCGCCTTGACTTTTGACATGTCGACGCTGACCGGGCCGGTGTTGACGCCGTAGTCGGCGCCGCGGCGGGCCAGATGCGCGGCTTGCGCGCTGGCCACCAGAGTCTTGGTCGGGATGCAGCCGGTGTTAACGCAGGTGCCGCCGATGAGCTTGCGCTCCACCATCGCCACGGTGTGACCGGCCTCGGTCAACCGCCCTACCAGTGGGGGTCCGGCCTGGCCGGCACCCACTACGATCGCGTCGAAACGCTGTGTCACAGAGCAGCTGTGAGGGCGGCGAGCGCGAAGCCGCCGCCTACTGCCACGACATCCTCGAGGAGCGCGGCAGGCAGGTCACGGCCGAATGACTTGGCCAGGCGGGCCCGCGCCTGGTATCCGCCGAGAGTGCCGAGCACCGCACCAACCACACCGGCGCCGAGCGCACCCCAGGTGACGGCCCACGCGGTACCGACCACGGCCCCTGCGAATCCGCCGGAAATGATCCGTCCGATAAATGCCGGCGGCGCCGTGCGGGGCGGCGTTTTGGGCTGCTGGTCGAGGAAGAGCTCACCGACCGCGAGCAGGGTGAAAACGATGGCGGTGATCAGATTGCCAACCCAGGAAGCCCATGTCCCGTTCAGGTTGATCCAGTGCAACACCGCGGCCCAGGCAACGACAGCCGGTGCGGTAAAGGTTCGCAAACCGGCGATCACGCCGATTCCAAGAGCAAGTAGCAGAACGTAGAAATGCGTCATATGCGACATGTAACCGCTCCTCGGGGTCCGGCAAACAAACGCTGCACTAGCCGGACGCTAACACAGCGCAGCCGCCGATAGCGGGGCATGCGAGATCAGAACCGGAAGAACCGGACGTCTGACGCCAGTATCGCTTTCGCGCCGATCGCCGCGAGATCGTCCATGATCGCGTTGACGCCCCGGCGAGGCACCAGTGCCCGCACCGCAACCCAATCAGGGTCGGCCAGCGGAGCGATCGTGGGCGACTCCAATCCCGGCGTGATCGCTGTCGCGTCGTCGAGAACCGAACGCGGACAGTCGTAATCCAGCATCAGATACTGCTGGCCGAACACCACGCCCTGCACGCGGGCGACCAGTTGATCGCGGGCCGCGGCGTCCGGCCGCTCGGCAGCTTTCGGATCGATCTGCTCGATGAGGACCGCCTCCGAGTCGCACAGCGTCTCACCGAAAGCCACCAGGTTGTGCAGGTTCAAGGTGCGACCCGAACCCACCACGTCGGCGATCGCGTCGGCCACTCCGAGCTGTATCGAGATCTCGACCGCGCCGTCCAGCCGGATGACCGTCGCCTCAATACCGCGCGCCGCCAGATCTTGCCGCACGACGTTGGGATACGCGGTGGCTATTCGCCGGCCGGCCAGATCGTCGATGGTCCAATTACGCCCGGCAGGCGCGGCGTAGCGGAACGTGGAGGACCCAAAACCGAGGGCAAGTCGCTCGTGCACCGGCGCGCGGGACTCCCGGGCCAAATCCCGCCCGGTGATCCCGAAGTCGAGCTCGCCGGAGCCGACGTAGATCGCAATGTCCTTGGGCCGCAGGAAGAAGAACTCGACGTGATTGTGTGGGTCGATGACGGTCAGGTCTTTGAGATCGGTGCGCCGCCGGTAACCGGCCTCGGACAGGATCTCGACGGCCGACTCGCTCAGCGCTCCCTTGTTGGGGACCGCGACGCGCAGATTGCCAGACCCGTTGCGGTTCGGCGGCGTCATCAGAGTTTCCGGTAGACGTCGTCGAGCGTGAGACCGCGGGCGATCATCAACACTTGAGCCCAGTACAGCAACTGGCTGATTTCTTCGGCCAGCGCCTCGTCGGACTCGTGCTCGGCCGCCAGCCACACTTCGCCGGCCTCTTCGAGAATCTTCTTGCCCACCGTATGCACGCCCGCATCCAGCGCCGCGACGGTGCCGCTGCCCGCTGGACGGGTGCGGGCACGTTCACCGAGTTCGGCAAACAGATCCTCGAAGGTCTTCACGGCCAGCGATTGTTTCATGCGCAGCTGAGCAAAGTCACGGCGGTTTCAGCCGGCGGCTGGTGAGACGCCGACGGTAGCTGCCTCGTCGGGCATGTCTTCGAGAGAAACACCGTTGGTTTCGCGGACCCACCGCCAGACGAAAACAAAGGACAGCACCGCACACAGCGCGTAGAAGCAGTAAGCCCCGCCCAGGGCGTGCCGTAGCGCGGGGAAGGTCACCGCAATGGTCCAGTTGGCCAGCCACTGCACGCCTGATGCCAATCCCAGCGCTGCCGACCGAATGCGGTTGGGGAACATCTCGCCCAGCAGCACCCACAGCACCGGTCCCCAGGACACGGCGAACGCGACCACGTACAGATCGGCGGCGACCAGTGCGACGATCCCGGAAGCCCCGTCGAGTTGCGGCTGACCGTTGTTGACGGACGCGCCGGCGAAAACGACCGTCATGGTGATCAGCATCAGCGACATGCCCGCAGATCCGGCCAGCAGCAGCGGTCTGCGACCGACCCGGTCGATCAGTGCGATCGCCACTAAAGTGATCAACACGTTGACCCCGGTTGTCACCAGAGCAATGGTGAACGACGACTTTTCACCGAATCCCACTGTCTCCCAGAGCAGATCGGAGTAGTTGAAGATCACGTTGATGCCGACGAACTGCTGAAAGACAGCCAGCCCCAGGCCAACCCAGACGATGCCGTAGAGCCCGCCCGTCGGTTTGCGCAAATCGCGCCACGACGGTTCCTTCTCCTGTTCCAGGGAGCCTGCGATACGAGTGATCGTCGACTCCACGTCGCGGGAGCTCAGCAGTTGCCCCAGAACCTGGCGAGCTTGCGGAATCTGTTGTCTGGCAACGAGGTAGCGCGGCGACTCGGAGATCGTATAGAGCAGCGCGAAGTACAGCAGCGCCAAAATCAACTCGAAGAAAAAGGTCCAGCGCCACGCTTGCAGGCCCAACCAGAGCGGCTTGTCGGGACCGCCGGCGAGGTGGAATGGCACCCAGGTCAGTGCCAGCGACCCGAACAGGCCGCACACGATGGCGAGTTGCTGCAGAGAGCCGAGCCGGCCGCGGAACCGCGGCGGTGAGACCTCGGCGATGTAGGCCGGAGCCGCAACCGAAGAGAAGCCGATTCCGATACCGCCGATGAGGTGGAAGACGATGAACATCCAT
>CBAAAS010000361.1:0-4346 GCA_964658855.1 uncultured Mycobacterium sp. | reverse complement strand
GAATCCGGCCGCGTTCTACGAAGAGGTGCGGTCCCGCGGCGCGCTGGTGCAAACCCGCCTCGGCCATATCACCGCGGACCATGCGATCGGACACGAACTGCTGCGATCCGACGACTTCCGGGTCGTCTCGATCGGTTCGAATCTGCCCGCGCCGCTGGGCTGGCTGGAGCTACGGACCCGCGACGAACTGCTCCATCCGCTGCGCCCGCCGGCACTGCTGGCCGTCGAACCGCCGGACCACACCCGCTATCGCAAGACGGTGTCATCGGTGTTCACTCACCGGGCCGTGGGCGCGCTGCGGGACGGGGTCGAACAGACCGCGGAGTCGTTGCTAGGCAAGCTGTCTCACGAACCGGGCGTCATCGACATCGTCGACCGGTACTGCTCGCAGTTACCGGTGGCGATCATCAGCGACATCCTGGGCGTTCCTGAGAGCGATCGGCAGCGCATTCTGGAGTTCGGTGAACTCGCCGCGCCCAGTTTGGATTTCGGGCTCCCCTGGCCGCAGTACCGCCGTGTGCAGCGTGGGCTCGCCGGATTCAACCTCTGGCTGGACAGCCATCTGGACAAACTCCGTCGCGATCCCGGCGACGATCTGATGAGTCAGCTGATCGGCAAAGCCGAAAGTGGCTCGCCGGAAACGTACCTCGATCACGACGAGCTTCGGGCGGTCGCCGGTCTGGTGCTGGCGGCGGGGTTCGAGACCACGGTGAATCTTTTGGGCAACGGGATTCGCATGTTGCTCGACAAACCCGAGCACCTGCGCACGCTCAGCCAGCGGCCGGAGCTGTGGCCGAACGCCGTCGAGGAGATCCTGCGGCTAGAGTCACCCGTGCAACTCACGGCACGAATAGCGCTGAGCGACACCGAGGTTGCGGGCCACCCGGTCGGTCAGGGCGAACTGGTCATCATCTATGTCGCCGCCGCTAACCGCGACCCGGCCGTTTTCGCCGATCCCAATACGTTCGACATCGAACGCGACAATGCCGGCAAACATCTGGCGTTCTCCGGTGGTCGGCACTTCTGCCTGGGTGCGGCGTTGGCGCGTGCCGAAGGCGAAGTGGGCCTGCGGGCGTTCTTCGATCGCTTTCCCGACGTACGCTCCGCCGGCGCGGGCAGCCGCCGAGACACCCGGGTGCTGCATGGGTGGTCCACGTTGCCGGTGGCGTTGGGTCAGGCCAAATCGATGGCGGCGCGCTAGCCGTTTTTGGTGCCGCCGAAATAGCACTCTAGCGTCGTGGTGCAGACCAACTGGCCGGCGCGGTTGAACATGGTGCCTTGGGCCAATCCGCGACCACCGATGCCGCTGGGCGAATGCTGTTCGTAGAGAAGCCAATCCGACAGATCCGGCGGGTGATGGAACCACATTGCCAGATCCATCAGAGCCGAGAAGCCCGGTCCCAGCGGAGTTGTGCGGCGGGCGATCATGGCCGACTCGAGAAGCGTGCGGCCCGCGACGAACGTGGCCAGGCAGTCCGCGATCACCGGGTCGGCAGGCGCAACGCCGTTGGGACGCCACCACATTCGGATGCCCGCGGGCGGCGCCTCGGCACGCTCGACCGCGAGCCTGGCCGAGGGGTCCACGTACCGATAGTCGATCGGCTGCTCGCGCACCCACCAGCCGCCGAGCTCGTCCGCGTAATCGCTGTGCTGCTCGGCGAAGCCCGGCACCGATTCGGGGTCTGGGAGATCCGGTGGAAGCTGTTGGTAAACCGTGCTTTCGACAGACTTGCTGAAAGACACGACGCCTTCAAGCAACACAGAGCCGAACTGGCGAGCCGTCACGCGCCGGGCCGAGAAAGTGCCGCCGTCGTGCAGCGCGGTGACCTCGAAGTCGACGGGTTGGCGGGCGTCGCCGGCTCGGAGGAAATACATGTGCATGCTGTGCGGCAGGCGGTCGGTCGCGGTTCGGCTGGCCGCCATCAGAGCCTGCGCTGCGATGTGGCCACCGGAGATGTGATGCGCGAGTTCGTCGATCTGGTTTCCGACGAAGAACTCCGCGTTGACCTGTTCGAGGTCGAGCGTGTCGAGGACTTGGCTCAGCGTGATGACGGGCAGCGAAAAGGTCACGCACGCATCATGCCGTCAAGACAGGTAGCGGCCAAACCACTCCAGGACCCGCCCCCAGGAGTCTTCGGCTGCGGCCGCGTTGTAGCGCGGCCCGCCGTCGTTGAAAAATGCATGGTCGGCATCGGGCTCGATGACAATGTCGTGAATCAGTCCGGCGCGCTCGAGGGCGGCCCTGGCAGCCGGTTCCGACGCAGTGACGCGCTTGTCCAACGCTCCATAAAATGCCAGTACCGCGGTCGCTTTGTCGCCACTGAAGTCGGGATTGTCGGGCAGCGGACCGTAAAACGGCACCGCCGCCGACAAGCGGGCATTGTGAGACGCCAGCAGTTGCCAGACCAGCCCACCCCCGAAGCAGAAACCGACGATCGCGATCTTCCCGCCCGGGACGCGGTTCTGCAGTTCCGAGATACCGGAATTCAGGTCGGCGAGGAACCGATCCTGGGGTGCGGCGGCGAGGGCGGCGGTGGCTTTGGCGGGGTCGGTGAACTTACCTGTGCCGCCCTCTTCGGACAGCAAGTCGATAGCCAGCGCCGAGTAGCCGGCTCCGGCGAATCGTTCGGCCACCGACAGAACCCAGTCGGTGAGTCCCTTGTTCTCGTGGATGACCAGCACTCCGCGACGGGCGTTGTGGGCCTGAGCCCACGCGCCTTGCAGTTCTCCGCGCGGGCCGGCCCACGTGATCGGCTCAGTCGGTAACGCCTGCTTCGCCCCCGGCGCCTCGACTCCCTCACCTGAACTCGAGTGAAGCGGTAGGTTTTCGTTGTCACCGCATGCCGCGATCAACGCGGCCGCAGCACCGGTGCCCAGCCCCAGCAGCGCCAGCCGACGCATCGCTTCGCGCCGGGTCAGCAATCCTTCGACGTGGTCGGTCGCGATCTCTTCGGCGATGTATTGCTGTAGCGAACTCATCCAGGCGAGTATGCGCCACAAACGGTCGTCATGCCCGGATGACGCTGCCGCACTGCGTCAGTCGAGGCTGTCCGGATCGGCCACCGGGATCAACAGATGCGACGGCGTGGGCCCGCCTTGGTGCACCTGATAACTCCCGCCGGCCAGGGCGCGGCGAGCGGGCACGGTCGGGACGAGGTGTGGGAAGTCGAAGGTGGTCACCGTCAGACGTAACTGGTGACCGGATTCCAGCACCGCGGCGGTCGGGAAGATCTCGACGTCGTAGCGCGTGAGCTCCCCTGGAACGACGGGCTCGACCGCCGCCCGGGTGCTGATGTGGTGTGGCTTGAGCACCGTGCCGTCGGGCAGGTACCAGGTGCGTTGCGGGTCCAACGCTCGGTGCGAGCCCAGCAGCGCGCCCTGGGTCAGCGGTCGGGACGAACCGTCGGGTGCGACGTCGTCGATATGGGCGACCCACAGTGACTCGGTGGTGTCGGCGATCGCCTGCAGGGTCAGGGTGATCGGCCCGGCGATCAACGTCGGGGCGGCGAAGGTCTCGGTGGTGTAGGTGAGCGCGCCGCGCTGCACTCGCCGGTTGTCCTGGTCGTAGCGAGTATGCCCCCCGCGCTGGGTGCGGATGAAGCTGGTCATCCCGAGCGTCCACTGCTCGACACTTCGGCCGGCAACCGGCCCGCGGCCCACGTATTTGACTGTGGCCGTGGAGGTTTCAGGCGCAGGCTCGGCGGTCAGCCGGCCTGGGTCGGATAGATAGAATCGGGTCGGTGTCGCGGCCGGAAGCGGATATTCGCGGGCGTGGAACCAGCGCGGGCTGCCGATGGCCTGGAAAGTCAGCGGCGAACCGGAGATCTTCGCCCCAGCGTCATCGTTCAGCCAGTAGTCGAACCAGCGCAGCTGCAGCGCGTGAAGGTGCAGCCCACCGTAATTGGAGACGTGATACCAGGGGCCCATCATCAGCCGCAGCTGCTCGGAGACCGGCTGGCCGGGCTGCATCGGCTGCTCGTCGGGCCGTCCGGCGAACGCGTTCTGCAGCGCGGCGTAATTCAATGGAGCGCCGCGCTGGAACGCGTCGTGCCACCCGCCGACGAGAAAGACCGCCACGTTGTTCGCGACGATCTCCGGTAGCACAGTTGCCGGTCGCAGGTCCTCCCAGAATTTTTCGTCGAACGCCGTTTCGCCGCCGGCCACGGCATCGGCGACCAGCGGCCGGAAGAAGCCGCGCTGGGCCCGTCCACGGTTGCGCACACCGGCGATGCCGCCGGCGCGTGGCCGCGCATGCTTGCCGCGATTGATCACTTCCAGCACCGGGTTGACGACGTTGAGCAGGTTGTAGACCCCGCCGTAGGCGCGCACCGTGCGCAGGTGCGGTG
>CBAAAS010000360.1:0-4347 GCA_964658855.1 uncultured Mycobacterium sp. | reverse complement strand
ACCTCCCGATTACCCCACCGATCCAACCGGGCACGCTCCACCTCATCCAACAAATTCGTCGACGACAACGGCTGTGCCGGATCGGCGGCCATCATCGTGAGCACTCGCTCGAACCGCTCGATCAGCTCGTCGATACCGTGCGCGTCGAACACGTCGGTGTCGTATTCGACGCGCAGTCGCATCTCTGCCCCGGGCTGAGCTTGCACGGTCAGCGGGTAGTGCGTCGACTCCTTGGTGGTGATGTCGGTGATGGCGAACTCGTGATCGCCCTGTGGCACACCGGTTTCGATCGGGTAGTTCTCGTAGGCGAAGAACGTGTCGAAGAGTGCGTCCTGACCGATTGCACGGTGGATTTCGTTGAGCGCCAAGTGCTGGTGTTCGAGCGTGTCGTTATAGGCGCCCTGTAGCTGTTCGAGCAGCGCCGCGGTGGTGGTGGCCGCGGTGAACTTCGCCCGCACCGGCACCGTGTTGATCAACAGCCCCACCATCGATTCGGCGTCGGCCACATCGGTCGGCCGACCCGAGACCGTCGTGCCGAAGGCGACATCGTGCTGGCCCGTCAGCGAGGACAACAACTGCGCCCACGCGCCCTGCAACACAACGTTGACGGTGGTACGGCACGAGCGCGCCAGTTCGCCAACGGCACGGGTGATTTCAGCGGGCAGTTGGACCGTCTGCACGTGTCGCTGCCCGGGCTCCAGACGGTCCCGGGGGCCGACCAGCGACGGTGTGTCGAAGCCGGTGAACACCTGCGCCCAAGCGGCGCGGGCCGCGTCGTGGTCGCGGGCGCCCAGCCAGCTGACGAAGTCGCGGAAGGGCGCCGGAGCGGGCAACCGCTGGCCGTAATAACCGGCGAAGATTTCGCCCAGCAGGATGGGCATTGACCAGCCGTCCAGCACGATGTGGTGATTCGTCAGCACCAGTCGGTGGCTGTCCACCCCGATTCGGATCAGGAGAGCCCTGAAGGTCGGCTGGCTCGCGAGATCGCAGACGGCAACGCGCTCGGTCTCGCACAGCCGTGCTATCTCCGTTTGGGTGTCGAGTTCGGCATGCGAGCCGAAATCGGTGTATTTCCAGGCTATTTCGGGATCATCCGGGATGATCTGCACCGGCTCGTCGAATTGTTGGCTGAAGTGCGCAACCAGGTTCGGATGGCGGTTGAGCATTGCGTGGATCGCGCCGCGCAGGCGGTCCGCGTCTAGTGCGCCGGTGACGCCGATGTTCAGTTGTCCCGCATACAGATCGGTGTCGCCGGCCGTGGCGGTATTGGCGTGGAAGAGCAAGCCCTGCTGAACCGGGGTCAGTGGCAGGACGTCGGCGATGCGGTGTTGTCGCTGCAGCTCGTCGATCTGCTGCTGGTTCAATCGCGCCGGCGCGATGTCCGACGGCGTCAGCCCGCCGCCACCGTCTTGTACGTGCAAGCAGATCCCGGCCAGGACGTCGAACCACAGTTGACTCAACCGGTCGATCTGGGTGTCGTCGAGTGCGGAGCGGGCCCACGTCCAGTTGGCGTGCAGGCGCGGACCGGCGTCGGAGTCGATGGCGACGGCACTGAGGTCCAGGGTGTGCATCAGCGGCATCGGCACCGCGGCGGCGGCACCGGTCGACGTCAGACCTTCGGGGCTGAGACCCCAGCCATCACCCGCGTTCGCGACCGTAGGGCCGGCCATTCGCCCGAAATAGTTGAAACCGATGGTCGGGTCTGGCCCGACGAGCTCGACATCCGGATTCAGGTAGCGCAGTAGGCCGTAGGTGAGGCCGTCGGGCAGCGAACGTAGTTGTTCTTTGGCGTCTTTGACCGCGGCGCCCAGGGCCGCATCGCCTGCGGCGACCTGCGCCCAGGACAGCGCCCCGACGTCTACAACCACCGGATACTTGGTGGTGAACCATCCGACGGTGCGCGACAAATCGACGGCAGCGCTGAGCTCTTCCTGGCGTCCGTGGCCCTCGATGTCGATCCCGATCCGGGTGTCGCGGTTGCCCTGATCGCTCAGGAACGCCTTGACCGCAAGGGCCAACGCGATCAACAGGATGTCCTGCGTGCCGGCATGGAACGCCGCGGGCACCGCGGTCAACAGCAAGTGGGTGGTCTCGGCATCCAGCTCCGCCGACCGGTGCCCGGCCGTGGCGTAGGTGTCCACATCCGGCTGAACCGGCGGCAACGCAGCCGGGGTCGCCGCCACGCGCCGCCAGTCGTCTGCAAGCTGTACGACGTCCGGATGCTGTGCGTGTTCGGCCAGCAGCGCCGACCACCGCCGCAACGACGTCCCGGTCGCGGGCAATTCGACCGGCGTGCCGGCGCGATGCTGAGCCCAGGCGATGTTGAGGTCTTCCAACAAGATCCACCACGACACCGCGTCGACCGCGAGGTGATGAACAACCAGCATCAGCTGCCCGGTCGGCTCGACCCAGAGCGCACTGAGCATCACGCCCGCCGCCGGGTTCAACCGCGATCGTGCTGCGATCACCGCGTCATCGGACGCTGCCTGCGTCACCTGCAGGCGCGCGTGGGCGTCCACCGACCCAGGCGCCGGCACCGTCAGCGACCAACTGCCGTCGTCGTCGACAGCGACCCGCAGCCGCAGCATGGCGTGCTGATCGAGCAGGGCTTGCAGCACGGCCGCCACATCGGCCTCGGTGACGCCGTCGGGCGCCTGCACCATCACCGTTTGGTTGAACTCATCGATCGGGCCGCCTGCGCGTTCGACCTCCCGCAGCCAGCTCATGATCGGCGTGGCCGCCAGATCGCCGACGCCGTCGTCGGATTCGTCGCCGGTAGGGACCGTGCTGACCACCCGGGCCAGCCGGGCCACGGTCTGCTCGACGAACACATCGCGCGGCCGGCAGGTCAGGCCCGCGGCGCGGGCCCGCGCAACCACTTGCATCGCCGAGATGCTGTCCCCGCCAAGGTCGAAGAACGAATCGTCAACCCCGGCGCGGTCGAGCCCGAGCACGTGGGCGTAGATGCCGGCCAGGATTTCCTCGACCGCATTTTCGGGAGGGCGGTACTGCTCGGCGTCCTGGTACTGCGGGGCGGGTAGCGCGCGGGTGTCGAGTTTGCCGTTGGGCGTCAGCGGCAGTGCGGCAATGACAACCACCGCGGTCGGGACCATGTAGGCCGGAAGCCGTTGCGCCAGTGCGCTGCGCGCCTGGGCCGGGTCGGCGTCGCCGGTGATGTAGCCGACGAGGCGCTTGTCGCCGGGGCGGTCTTCGCGGGCGATCACCGCGGCCTGATCGACGCCGTCGAGCGCCGCCAAGGCGGTTTGGATTTCGCCGAGTTCGATTCGGTAGCCGCGGATCTTGACCTGCTCGTCGGCGCGGCCCAGATACAGCAGTTGCCCGTCAGCGCCCCAACGGACGAGGTCGCCGGTGCGGTACATGCGTGTTGCGGATGCCCCGGCCCCACCGAATGGACACGCCACGAATCGCGACGCGGTCAAGCCGGCCCGTCGTATGTAGCCGGCGGCGACCCCGGCTCCGGCCACGTACAACTCCCCGACGACACCGGTCGGCACCGGCCGTAAACCCTTGTCCAGCACAAACAACGCCGCCCCGGGTACCGGCGAGCCGATCGGCACCGCGCCCGTCCCCGAAGTGAGTGGCGCGCTGATCGCGGCGTAGACGGTGGCCTCGGTCGGACCATAGGCGTTGATCATCGTTCGCCCCGTTGCCCAGCGGTCCACCAACTCGGCCGGGCAGGCCTCGCCGGCCACTACCAACGTCGCCGAATCCAGCCCGTGCGAATCCAACATCGCTGCCGCTGAAGGTGTTTGGCTCAACACCGTCACCTGCTGGGTGGTCAGCAGAGCGTGGAGATCCTCCGGTGAGCGCGCCACCGATTCAGGTACCACCACCAGTCGTCCGCCGTGTAGCAGCGCACCGAAGATCTCCCACACCGAGACGTCGAACGACAGCGAGTGCCATTGGCTCCATACCGCTTCGGTCGCCGTGCCGATATCGACCGTGGTCAGGAGTTGGGTGACGTTGCGATGGGCGACGGCGACACCCTTGGGCACACCGGTGGTGCCCGATGTGTAGATCAGGTAGGCGAGGTCGTCGGCCGCGGGCGCCGGCAGCGGGGTGCTGGGCCGGGCAGCGGTGGCCGGATCGCTGACGTCGATGACCGCGAGGTCGAATTCGTCGAGTCGGCCGGCGAACTCGGCGGTGGTGACGGCAGCGACCGGCGTGGCATCGTCGAGCATGAAGCCGATCCGCGCAGACGGTAGCGCCGGGTCCACCGGTAGATAGGCGGCACCGCTCTTGAGTACCGCCAGGATCGCGACGATGGCCTCGGCGGACCGCGAAAACAGTAGCGCGACAGATTGTCCAGGTACCGCGCCGTGGTCG
>CBAAAS010000359.1:0-4354 GCA_964658855.1 uncultured Mycobacterium sp. | reverse complement strand
CTCAGCGAGTCGGCTCACGCTCAGCGTGCAAAAACGTTGTGATGCAATGGCTTAGCGTCCGGCCTGCGGACCCATCATCTCGGGACCCATCGCGCTGGGCTTCATCTCGCCGGGCTTCGTGTCACCCGGCTTCATGTCGGCACAGCAGTCCTTCTTGTCCTGCGCCATCGCCGGATGACCCATCTGCATGTGCATGTGCTCGCTGTAATTCAAGAAGAAGCCGGCGAAGAAGATCGCGGCGACGATGAACAGCCCGCCTGCGACGATGCCCACCCATGCCAGTGCCTGGTTGAGTCGGCCTGTGCCGGCGGTGTGGGCAGTGCCCGGATCGTTGGTGGGTTGCGCTACCTCGGTCGTGTCGGCCATGGCTTTAACCTCCTGTAGTGAGATGGACGGACGCCATGCTACCCCACCCAGGGTGGGGTGGGGTGAGCTAGAATAAGCGATGGTCGCAGGGGCGCGGCGATACCGCCAGAAGGAGACGTGATGTCCGAGGAGTTGACGGCGAAGAAACGTTCAGCGCTCAACCGTCTCAAGACGGCGCGAGGTCATTTGGACGGGATCATCCGAATGCTGGAATCGGACGCCTACTGCGTCGACGTGATGAAGCAAATCTCAGCGGTGCAGGCGGGATTGGAACGGACCAACAGGGTGATGCTGCACAACCACCTCGAAACCTGCTTTTCGGAAGCCGTCGTGGGTGGGCAGGGTGAGAAGGCGATCGCTGAACTGGTGGACGCGCTGAAGTTCAGTCCCGCCCTGACTGGCCCCGATACCCATTTGAACGGAACGACAGCCGACCAGGCAGTGAAGACCGGCACGTCCTAGGGCCCCGGTCGGCGCTCCTCATGAGCTGGGTACGCATGAATCATCGCGGTCGCGAGCTTCGGCAGGGCGTGCGTCAAGCTGTGCTCGCTGTCGTGCGCGATGCGATGTGCCGCAGCCAGACTCACTGTCGGGTCGACGTCGAGCTCGGCGTCGGCATGAAGTCGGTGACCGATCCAGCGCAGTCGCACGCTGTGCACCGATCGCACTCCCTCTTGGCCGGCCAGCACAGCTTCGGCAGTGTCGACCAGTTGGGGATCGACGCCGTCGATCAGGCGACGGAACACGTCGCGCACCGCCGTCCGCAACACGGCGAGGATCGCCACGGCGATGACCAGCCCGATGATCGGGTCGGCGAGCGGGAAGCCCAGTGCCACACCGCCGGCGCCGACCAGCACGGCCAGCGAGGTGAACCCGTCGGTGCGGGCGTGCAAGCCGTCGGCGACCAAAGCGGCTGAGCCGATGCGTCTTCCGACCCTGATCCGGTAGAGCGCCACCCACTCGTTGCCGACAAAGCCGGCCAGACCGGCGAGCGCCACCCAGCCGAGATTGGCGATGGGCTGGGGGTGGATGAGCCGTTCGATGGCTTCATAGCCGGCAACGATCGCCGACAGGGTGATCATCGCGACCACGAACAGTCCGGCGAGATCCTCCACGCGGCCGAATCCGTAGGTGTAGCGGCGGGTGGCGGCTTTTGTGCTGAGCGCGAACGCAATCCAGAGCGGCACGGCGGTCAGGGCGTCGGAGAAATTGTGAATGGTGTCCGCGGCCAGTGCAATCGATCCGGAGATCACCACGATGGCGATCTGGGCGATCGCCGTTACACCCAACACCACCAGGCTGACTTTGACCGCCCGGATGCCGGCGGCGCTGGATTCCAGCGCGCTGTCGACGCTGTCCGCCGAATCGTGTGAGTGCGGTGCGAAGACTTCTTTGATCGCAGCCCGCAGCCCGTGCGGATGGTGGTGGTCGTGACTGTGGTCGTGCGGATGGGTGTGGGTCTTGGTATGAGTCATTGCTGAGTAACCTTGCGCTGGTGTCGATCTCGCGAAATGTCGCTTACAGTGCCGTCGCCGCGATGGTGCGCGGGCACCCCGGGTCCGGCGTGTTCGGCATTGAACACCGCATCGGCGACGAGCTGGCTGACGTGTTCGTTCTCCAGGCTGTAGAAGATCGTGGTGCCTTCACGGCGGGTGCGGACCAGCCGTGCCATGCGCAGCTTGGCCAGGTGCTGCGACACCGACGGCGCCGGTTTGTCGACCTGTGCGGCTAGCTCGGTGACCGACAACTCGCCGCTCGTCAGGGCCCACAACACCCTGATGCGGGTCGGATCGGCCAACATTCGGAAGATCTCCACGATCAGATTGACTTCGTCGTCCGGTATCGACGCAGGAGTGGCATTACTTGCGTTCATACGCAGATAGTAGCTTAAGCGGGGCGTCCTAGCGGCAGCAGTTTGGATCCAGCACCGTGCACAGCGCCGTCAATGACTCGCGGCGGGGGCGGTGATAGACATTCATCCCGCGACGCTCGGACTCGACCAATCCGGCGCGACGGAGTTGCGAAAGATGGTGACTCACTGTCGATTCGGTCAAATTGACGCTGGTAGCGAGATCGCAGCTGCACATCTCTCCGGCGTCGGAGCTGAACAGCAGCGAGACCAGCTTGACCCGGACCGGGTCGGCGAGAGCCTTGAGACGCAGCGCGATGTCGAGTGCAGCGTCGTCGTCGAGGGGCCCGGCGGCCACTGGAGAGCAGCACAGTGGGGCCGACATATCTACGACCGGTAACGCCTTGGGCATGCCTGACATCCTGCCACAGGGTATTGACATATATCGAAGAGGTCGGCAATATCGGTCACGCATTAGTTCGACATAAGTCGCAGAGGTAGGAATCCAATATGGCTCGCGCCCAACTCGCTCTGAACGTCGACGACCTCGACGAGGCGATCGCCTTCTACGCCAAACTGTTCGGTACTGCACCGGCCAAGGTCAAACCCGGCTACGCCAACTTCGCAGTGGCCGACCCCCCGCTCAAGCTGGTGCTGATCGAAAACCACGGCCACGGAGGAACTCTCAACCACCTTGGTGTCGAAGTCGAATCCAGCGGCGCCGTCCACACCGAGATTGCCCGACTCACCGCACAGGGCCTCTTCACCGAAGAGGAGATCGGGACCACCTGCTGCTTCGCCACCCAGGACAAGGTGTGGGTGACGGGTCCGGCCGGGGAACGGTGGGAGGTGTACACCGTGCTGGCCGATGCCGACTCCTTTGGCCCTGGACTCCTGCAAGCCGGGGATGCAGACGAGCAGGGCTGCGCCTGTTGCGGATGCTCGGGCGAAGCCGACTGCTGCGCGAAAGCGGGCGCGTGACGCCGGCAATAACGCAGTCGAAGCATTCGAGTGTGGTCGAAAGGCTTTCGCTGCTCGACCGTTTCCTTCCGGTCTGGATCGGCGTGGCGATGTTCGCCGGACTGCTGTTGGGCCGGTTCGTTCCAGGATTGGGTTCAGTTCTCAATCACGGTCAAGTGGACGGTATCTCGTTGCCGATCGCGCTGGGCCTGCTGGTCATGATGTATCCGGTCCTTGCCAAGGTGCGCTACGACCGCCTCGACAGCGTGACCGCCGACCGCAAGTTGCTCCTGAGTTCGTTGCTGTTGAACTGGGTGCTGGGACCCGCGCTGATGTTCGCCTTGGCTTGGCTGCTGCTGCCCGATCTTCCCGAGTACCGCACCGGATTGATCATCGTCGGATTGGCCCGGTGCATCGCCATGGTGATCATCTGGAACGACCTCGCGTGCGGGGACGGCGAAGCCGCAGCGGTGCTAGTCGCGCTGAACTCGATCTTTCAGGTCGTGATGTTCGCCGCCCTCGGTTGGTTCTACCTGTCGGTCCTGCCCGGTTGGCTTGGATTGGCGCAGACCACCATTAGCGCGTCGCCGTGGCAGATCGCCAAGTCGGTGCTGATCTTCCTGGGCCTCCCACTGGTAGCCGGCTACTTGTCGCGACGCCTCGGCGAAAAATTCAACGGGCGCGCCTGGTACGAGTCGGCGTTCCTGCCCAGAGTCGGGCCGTGGGCACTGTACGGGTTGCTGTTCACCATCGTCATCCTGTTCGCGCTGCAGGGCCACCAGATCACCAGCCGCCCAATCGATGTCGTACGGATCGCGCTGCCGCTGCTCGTCTACTTCGCCGTCATGTGGGGCGGCGGCTTCGCACTGGGTGCAGCGCTCGGCCTCGGCTACCCACGGACGACGACGCTGGCATTCACGGCCGCCGGCAACAACTTCGAGCTGGCGATCGCGGTGGCCATCGCCACCTTCGGCGCCACCTCGGGCCAAGCTCTCGCCGGTGTCGTCGGCCCGCTCATCGAGGTGCCGGCACTGGTCGCTCTGGTCTACGTCTCGTTGGCGCTGCGCCGGCGGTACGCGCTTGCCGAGTCTGGTGCTTGAGGCCTCAGCGCCCGCCGGTGCCGCCGGTCGCCTCGAAAACCACCCGACGACCTATCTCGACGGCGTGGTCGGCGAAGCG
>CBAAAS010000358.1:0-4360 GCA_964658855.1 uncultured Mycobacterium sp. | reverse complement strand
AACGGCACCACCAAGACCGCGTACCACGGCAGGCCGGCCGCCGCGCCACTGCCGGCCAGCGCCACAGCGCGACCTCGGTGGCGGTGTCGAATCCGAGGCCGAACAGCGCGCCCACCGGATACAGCTGGATCGGGCGGGTGACTTGATTCATGATCGGACGTAGCAGGCGGGCGAAAAATCCCCGATCATTAAGCGCCGCTTCAATTTCGGTGTCGGAATAGTAGCCGCGACGGAGCTTCGTAAAGGCACGGTAGATCCCGATCATCGCGATCACGTTCATGATCGCGATCAGGTAGAGGAACAGCCCCGAGGCCAGGGTTCCGGCGAAACCGAGCATGTGCCGCGTTGACGACTTCTCGTCAGCCAGTGCGCCGGCGGCCCGCGCGCCCACCATGACCAGCACGGCCATCACGAGCACCAGGGTCGAATGGCCCATGGCAAACCAGAAGCCGACCGCCTTGGGTCGCTTGCCGTCGGCCATCAGCTTGCGCGTGGTGTTGTCGATGGCGGCGATGTGGTCGGCGTCAAACGCGTGCCGCAGTCCGAACAGATAGGCGGTGGCGCCGAGTCCCACACCGAATATCTGGGTACCGGCGCGATAGTGATGCGGCGCGATGGCGAACACCAGAACCGCGAAGCCGACCACATGCATCAGCGCGATCACGCCGAGCAGGACGCCGATTTCGGCGAGGTCGCGACGATTCCAGGTCGACAACAGGCGACGGACCAGCGGTTGCACGCAACCGCCGATCAGTGTTGCGTGAGTAGCAAAGCGAAGACCTGCTTGGCGATCTGCAACACCCAGCCGCCGAGGGCCGGCCCGTGGTCGCGCGGCCAGTTGAGCTGGAAACTCACCACCCACGGTTGATGGGTCTTGTCGATCGCGTACCAGCTGAAGGTCAGATCGCCCGGCAGCCCACCGGCTTTCGACGCGAGATACGGCCAGTCATTGCGATCCAGATTGACCCCGGTGCCGGTGTCCAGAATCTTCTTGACGGGTGTGGCTGCGCCCACGGCGCCAGCTTGCAAAGCTACGTGAACGCGGCAGATGTCGTCAGCGCTGCCATACCATTCCGCGCCGATTTCGGAGGCCGGCACGTGTGCGAGGAACGGATCCGGTTGGTAGGTAGACGAATTGGCTTGCTGAAGCATCGCTGCCCGGTCCTCGGGGGTGCCATGCTTCCACTGCTCGCGCAGGTCCGGTCGGCCCCAGGCGACCGTGAACAGCTCGTACATCGTCGGGAACGGCGTCATCGCGGCCGGGTCGTGATGCCCGGTGTGGACCAGCGCGTTGTCGACGGCCTGGGGTCCGACCCTCTCGATCAGCATGTCGGTCGCCATGTTGTCACTGGTGGCGATCATCTTCTCGGCGGCGGTGCGCACCGAAATCTGATCTCCGACAGCCAGATCCATGCTGGAGCCGACGGCCTTGCCCTTATCGGTGACGGTCAGCTGGTCATCCCACGACACCGTCCCGGCCTTGATCGCATCCGAAACCGCGTCGAGCACATACAACTTGAAGATCGACGCCAGCGGCAGCGACAAGTCGGTGTTGGTACCCGCCACCCGGTCGCATCGTCCGTCGTTGACTTTGGTGGCCTGCCACGAATAGCGGGCCCCGGTCTTGCGCAACACCGCGTCGACGTCACTGAACGACGAGATCTTCGGCGGCAGCGTGGTGAGATCGAACCCGTCCACCAATGTGTCGTCTTGGGTGTGAATCCGAAGCTCTTGTTGCGCGCCGTAAGACGTCGTCAGCTCCAAGGTGGCCGCGCCTGCCTTGAGGTCGACTCCGCGAAGGGTGAAAGGCCGATCCCACCAGAGCTTTTCCATCATGGTCTGCACCTGGCTGACCATTTTCGGCGCGGCCAGAGTGCCGACTCCGACGGGACCGATTTGCCAGTCCGAGTTCAGCATGTCCAGGGTCTGCTGCGCGCGCAGACCGGCCGGGGTTCTCATATCGATCTCTCGACTGGTGCCGGCCGCATTCGCCGAAGGCGGTCGCGGGGCCGTGCAGCCCGGGGTCAGGGCGGTGAGTAGCGCGGCGGCCGCCAACGCCGCGACCCGGCGGCGGCGTGAGCGCCGACAGGGCTTACTGACCGGATCCGGCAACGTCTAACACAACCTCGAATTCCAGCAGCGAAGCGCCGGTCGCCACCGGATTCTGCTGCTGGCCGGCGTGCGCCGCGATGGCGGGACCGCTCGCCCACGCCTGAAAGGCTTCCTCGGACTCCCACTGAGTCACCACGAAGTATCGGTCTTCACCTTTGGTGGGGCGGAGCAGTTGAAAGCCGAGGAAGCCGGGCGAATTCTCGACTGCGTGCGCGCGGTGGGCGAACCGCTTCTCCAGCTCGGGGCCCGCGTCTGCAGGCACCTCGATTGCGTTGATCTTCACCACCGGCATTGGGCAAGGCTACCGCGCGAGCCTTTGCTGGCCTAAAGCGCGCGAAGATAGGCGCATGGCCGCTGATCTGCTAACCCATCGCGGTGGACGAGGCGAACCGCTGGTGTTGGTTCACGGCCTGATGGGCCGGGGCAGCACCTGGTCACGTCAGCTGCCGTGGCTGGCTCAGCTGGGTGCCGTCTACACCTACGACGCTCCGTGGCATCGCGGCCGCGACGTCGACGATCCGTACCCGATCAGCACCGAACGCTTCGTGTCCGACCTCGGTGACGCCGTGGCCGCGCTGGGCGCTGCGGCCCGTCTGGTCGGACATTCGATGGGTGGCCTGCACTCGTGGTGCCTGGCCGCCGAGCGCCCCGAGCTGGTCTCGGCCCTGGTGGTCGAAGACATGGCGCCGGACTTCCGCGGCCGCACCACTGGCCCGTGGGAGCCGTGGCTGCACAACCTGCCGGTCGAATTCGATTCCCCGGAGCAGGTGTATGCGGAGTTCGGAGAGCTCGCGGGCCGGTACTTTTTGGAAGCCTTCGACCGGACGGACACCGGGTGGCGGCTGCACGGGCACACGTCCCGCTGGATCGAGATCGCAGCCGAGTGGGGAACCCGTGACTACTGGGCGCAATGGCAGGCGGTGCGCTCACCGGCGCTGCTCCTCGAGGCGGGCAACTCCGTGGCTCCCGCCGGGCAGATGCAGTCGATGAACGAGAATGGCTATCGCACAACATATTCACACGTTGCCAGCGCCGGGCATTTGGTTCACGATGAGGCGCCTCAGGCATACCGCCAAGCGGTGGAGTCATTTCTGACTGCGGGCTAGCCTTCCTCGCCGGCCAGGGCGAATCTCCCGTCGCTGGTCTTGGCCACCAGGCCGTCGGCAAGCAGCGATTCCAGCGCCCGGTCGCGTTGCACAGTGTCACGCAACCAGACGATGTCGAGCTGATCACGGGTGACCGGTAAGTCGTTGCCGCGCAGCACGTCCAGCAATCGACCGCGAACCTGCCGGTCGGTTCCGGCGTAGCCTTGCGGCCGACGGGCCGGCCCTTCCGACGGCGGGAAACCGGCCTGCCGCCACTGGCACAGGCTGAGCGGGCACAGGCCACACTTCGGTGTTCGCGCGGTGCACACCGTGGCACCCAATTCCATCAGCGCTGCTGAAAATATGTGCGCTGTCGAATCTTTGGGAAGCAGGGCCGACACATCGGCGTGATCGCGGACCGCGGAGGCCGAGCCGGCGTCAGCCCGCCCGTGCACAACCCGGGCCACCACCCGTCGCACATTGGTGTCGACCACCGGCACCGATTGCTGGTAGGCGAAGCACGCCACCGCGCGGGCGGTGTAGCTGCCCACGCCGGGCAGTGTCAGCAAGACCTCGACGTCGTCGGGAACCTGGTCGGCGTGATCACGCGCGATGACGGTCGCGCACTCGTGCAGACGTTTGGCCCGCCTCGGATAGCCGAGCTTGCCCCAGGCCCGCACGACGTCGGCCGGGCTTGCCGCCGCCGTCGACGATGCCGTCGGCCAGCGCGCCACCCAGTCTCGCCAGATCGGCTCCACCCGCGACACCGGTGTTTGCTGCAGCATGAACTCGCTGACCAGGATCTGCCACGGCGTCACGTCTGGGTCGCGCCACGGCAGGTCGCGTCGCGACCGGCCGTACCAGTCCAGAAGTTCACTCGGCGTTAGGGAGGGCGTCATGGCCTACTACGGCAGAATGAGCGCCATGCCGAATACCGATCCCGTAACTGCGTGGAAAGCACTCAAAGAGGGTAACGAGCGCTTCGTCGCCGGCCAGCCCGAACACCCCAGCCAGAGTGTCGCGCACCGCGCCAGCCTGGCCAAAGGTCAGAAGCCCACCACGGCGCTCTTCGGCTGCGGCGACAGCCGGGTGGCCGCCGAGCTCATCTTCGACCAGGGCCTCGGTGACATGTTCGTGGTCCGGACGGCCGGTCACGTGATCGA
>CBAAAS010000357.1:0-4362 GCA_964658855.1 uncultured Mycobacterium sp. | reverse complement strand
AGTCCAGGAGGACACAGAAGTGGCGAAGGCGAAGTTCGAGCGGACGAAGCCGCACGTCAACATCGGGACCATTGGTCACGTTGACCACGGTAAGACCACGTTGACCGCGGCGATCACGAAGGTCCTGCACGACAAATACCCCACCCTGAACGAGTCGCGCGCGTTCGACCAGATCGACAACGCGCCCGAAGAGCGTCAGCGCGGTATCACGATCAACATCTCCCACGTGGAGTACCAGACCGAGAAGCGCCACTACGCGCACGTCGACGCGCCTGGCCACGCGGACTACATCAAGAACATGATCACCGGTGCCGCCCAGATGGACGGCGCGATCCTGGTTGTCGCCGCGACGGATGGCCCGATGCCGCAGACCCGCGAGCACGTGCTGCTCGCCCGCCAGGTCGGTGTGCCTTACATCCTGGTGGCGCTGAACAAGTCCGACATGGTCGACGACGAAGAGCTGCTCGAGCTCGTCGAGCTTGAGGTCCGCGAGCTGCTGGCTGCCCAGGAGTTCGACGAGGACGCCCCGGTCATCCAGGTCTCGGCGCTCAAGGCGCTCGAGGGTGACGAGAAGTGGGTCAAGTCCGTCGAGCAACTGATGGACGCGGTCGACGAGTCGATCCCGGACCCGGTCCGCGAGACCGAGCTGCCGTTCCTGATGCCCGTCGAGGACGTGTTCACCATCACCGGTCGTGGCACCGTGGTGACCGGCCGTGTCGAGCGTGGCGTGATCAACGTCAACGAGGAAGTCGAGATCGTCGGCATCAAGCCGACCAGCACCAAGACCACGGTCACCGGTGTCGAGATGTTCCGCAAGCTGCTCGACCAGGGTCAGGCCGGCGACAACGTCGGGCTGCTGCTGCGTGGTATCAAGCGTGAGGACGTCGAGCGCGGACAGGTCGTCGTGAAGCCCGGCACCACCACGCCGCACACCGACTTCGAGGGCAGCGTCTACATCCTGTCCAAGGACGAGGGCGGCCGCCACACGCCGTTCTTCAACAACTACCGTCCGCAGTTCTACTTCCGCACCACCGACGTGACCGGTGTGGTGACGTTGCCGGAGGGCACCGAGATGGTGATGCCCGGTGACAACACCGAGATCGTGGTGAAGCTGATCCAGCCCGTCGCCATGGATGACGGTCTGCGGTTCGCGATCCGCGAAGGTGGCCGCACCGTCGGCGCCGGCCGGGTCACCAAGATCATCAAATAGTTTCAAACAGCCAAGCGGCGCTCACCCGAAAGGGTGGGCGCCGCTTCGCTTCGACCCAGTATGCTTTCCCGCAAAGCGATGCGTTGTCCCGCGTCATCGATCGATCGACGACGGGAACTGTCATGCTTGCGCGCTATCTCAAAGCCCAACTCATCGTCCTGGTCTACGGGGGCCTGGTCGGCCCGATCTTTCTCGTCACGTACTTCGCGTTGCCCAACCTGCTGGGTTCCTTTGGCGGCGAGGCGGACTCGATTGTCGAGCAGAGCACCTCGTGGCTGCTCTGGGCCGGGTTGCTGATCACCGTCGCAGACGTCCTGGTAGCTCTTTGGCTGGCCAACCGCGGTGCGCAGGCCTCGGCAAAAATGGCTGGTCTCCGACAGACCGGCGTGCTCGCTACGGCGCAGATCCGGGGCTTTGCGGAGACCGGCGTGCGCATCAACGAACATCCGGTGGTCAAGCTGGATCTGCGCATTACCGGACCGGGGTTCGACTTCGCCGATCAAAAGCGGGCCACCATTGACTTCTCCAAGCAAGCGATCGTCACGGCGCGCAAACTCGTCGTGTTGGTCGACCCGAACACGCGTAAGTACGAGATCGACTGGCAGGCAAGTGGGTTGGTCGCGGGAGTGGTGCCCGCGCAGATCACCGTCAGCGAGGACAACAAGACCTACGACCTGAGCGGTCAGGCCGGACCGCTGATGGAGATCTTGCAGATCTACAAGACCAATAATTTGCCGTTCGGTGGCACGGTCGACCTTCGCAACTACCCGGCGGTGCGCCAGCAGGTGCTGGCGGTGGTCCGACGGGCTGCCGAAGCGCCGCAGCCGGCGTCGGGCGGTGGGGTGGCCGCGCCGCCGCAGCAGTCGGTGGCCGAACGCCTCGACGAACTGCAGAAACTGCATGCCAGCGGCGCGATCTCGGATGCCGAGTACGCCGCGGGTCGGCAGAAAATCATCGCCGATCTCTGACGGTCAGGCTGGTCTCGCCAGCCGTTTAGAACACGTTCCAGTTTCGCTGCTAGCCTGATCGGCAGTCGGCGAAAGGGGCTGCGGATGTCTGGCACGTCGGAGACTTTGCAAGGACGGGTGGCATTCATCACCGGCGCCGCGCGCGGCCAGGGGCGCGCCCATGCGGCGCGGCTGGCCCGCGAAGGAGCGGACATCATCGCCTTGGACATCTGCGCGCCGGTGTCCGACAGCATCAGCTATCCCGCGGCAACCCCCGAAGATCTGGCCGAAACCGTCCGTTTGGTGGAAGCCGAAGGGCGAAAGGTGTTGGCGCGTGCGGTCGATATTCGCGACGACGCGGCCGTGCGTCAACTGGTGGCCGACGGCATTGAACAGTTCGGCCGTCTCGACATCCTGATCGCCAACGCGGGTGTGCTGAGTTGGGGACGGATCTGGGAGCTCACCGACGAGCAGTGGAATACGGTGATCGACGTCAACCTGACCGGCACCTTCCACACCGTGCGCGCCGCCGTTCCCGCGATGATCGAAGCCGGCAACGGTGGCTCCATCGTGGTGGTCAGCTCGTCTGCCGGTCTGAAAGCCACGCCGGGCAATGGGCACTACTCGGCGTCCAAGCACGGGCTCACCGGTCTGACCAACTCACTGGCCATCGAACTCGCCGAGTTCGGCATCCGGGTCAACTCCATCCACCCGTATTCGATCGACACGCCGATGGTCGAACCGGATCTGATGATGCAGGTGTTCGGAAAACATCCGCATTACATCCACAGCTTCGGCCCAATGCCGTTGCAGCCCAAGGGATTCATGGGTGCCGAAGAGGTCTCCGACGTCGTCGCATGGCTCGCCGGTGACGGCTCGGCCACGCTGACCGGGTCGCAGATCCCGGTCGACAAGGGTGTGCTGAAGTACTAGCTCGCCAGCTCCGTCAAGGTCTCGACGAATCTATCGACGGCCCAGTCGATTTCCGCCATCGTGATCACCAGCGGCGGTGCGAACCGCAGCGTCGATCCGTGGGTGTCCTTGACCAGGACGCCGCGTTCGGCAAGTCGCAGGCTGAGCTGCTTCCCGCTGCCTAGTGTGGGATCGATATCGACCCCGGCCCACAATCCACGTCCGCGCACCGCGACCACGCCGTGGCCGATCAACGCTTGCAGCCGCTCATGCAGGTGCGCCCCCAGCCGGGTGGCGCGTTCCTGGAACTCACCGCGAGCCAGCATCGACACCACGGTGTGACCGATCGCCGCCGCAAACGGATTGCCGCCGAACGTCGAACCGTGCTCGCCGGGATGCAGCACCCCGAGAATGTCGCTATCGGCCACCACGGCCGACAGCGGTACCACGCCGCCGCCAAGCGCCTTGCCGAGCAGGTACATGTCGGGAATTACGTCCCAGTGATCGCAGGCAAAGGTGCGACCGGTGCGGGCCAAGCCGGACTGGATCTCATCGACGATCATGAGAACGTTTCGGGCCGTGCAGATCTCGCGCACGGCGGGCAGGTAGTGATCCGGCGGCACGACGACCCCGGCCTCACCCTGGATCGGCTCCAGCAAGACTGCGACCGTGTGCTCGTCGATCGCGTCGGACAGTGCGGTGACATTCCCGAAGGGCACCGATCGAAAGCCGGGCGTGAACGGCCCGAAGCCGGCGCGCGCAGTCTGGTCCGATGAGAAGCTGACGATGCTGATGGTCCGGCCGTGAAAGTTGTTGTCGGCAACCACAATATTGGCCTGGTTGACGGCCACGCCTTTGACGTCGGTACCCCATTTGCGGGCCACCTTGAGCGCGCTTTCGACCGCCTCGGCGCCGCTGTTCATCGGCAGCACCATGTCCTTGCCGCACAAGGTCGCCAGCGCGGCGCAGAACGGGCCCAGGGCTTCGGCGTGAAATGCCCGACTGACCAGGGTGAGGACATCGAGTTGGGCGTGGGCGGTCGCGATGATCTCCGGGTTTCGATGCCCGAAATTCACCGCAGAGTAGGCGGCCAGGCAGTCCAGGTAGCGGCGTCCTTCGACGTCGGTGATCCATGACCCTTCGGCGCTGGCGGCCACCACCGGCAGCGGCGAATAGTTGTGTGCGGTATAGCGCTCGTCGATCGCAATCGCCGACTCGGTCAGCGCGCCGCGACCGGTGACGTTATCCAGCAGTGTCATCGCTGAACCTGGCCTCGTTGCCGGCGTGTCTCAC
>CBAAAS010000356.1:0-4386 GCA_964658855.1 uncultured Mycobacterium sp. | reverse complement strand
GAACTCAACGAGGACTTCCTGCAGCAGAATGCCGAACTGCTGGCCGGCGTGCTGAAGGATCGGGTGGCGGGCGATGTCTACGAGATGCAGGCGCCCGACGCCGAGCCCGATCGCATCCGACGGATGTGCGAGGGCATGGCCGAACAGCTCGCGCAGATCCACCTTGTCGACCTCGACGCGGTGAGTCTGGCCGGCCTCGACGACGGCACGCGACACCTTGAACGCGAGCTGAAGCACTGGGCCGACGAAATGCACCGGGTGCAGCGCGGACCACTGCCCGCCCTCGAGCGACTGCTCCACGAGTTGCGTGACACCACGCCTGTCGCCCATCCCCGAATCACGCTCGTTCACGGCGACGCCAAGCCGGGCAACTTCGCCTTCGTCGGTGACGACGTCAGCGCCGTCTTCGACTGGGAGATGGCGACGGTTGGGGACCCGCTGACCGACCTCGGCTGGATGGAACTGTTGTGGATGCAGCCGGTCGGTATCACCAGCCACCCCGCGGCAATCGACTTCGACCAATTCCTTTCGCGCTACATCGAAGTCAGCGGGATCCAGCCAGTGAACCGACCGTGGTACCGCGCGCTCAACGCCTACAAGATGGCCGTCATCTGCCTCATCGGTTCGATGCTCTACGCCGACGGGAGCAGCACCGACGAACGATTTCTGTTGAACGCCAGCGGTATTCCGCTGCTCACCCAACTCGGACTGAGCGACCTGGGTGTCACCGAGAAGCTAGAAGACGGGCCAGTGCTACCCGGCTAGCCGACGACCTTCGTGGCAACTCCTTGCTCTGTGGCGAGCATCGGTTGGCTCTTCGCCAAGGACCAAATACTTGTGGTGTTCGCCCTGCGCAGGATGCTGCCGCAGAACGTGATGGAGCAGCTAATCACCCGGAGATACGGACCGCACTGAAGTTGGGGATCAAGCCCAACGAGCTTCTCCCCCGTTGCCTGATCTGTGATGAGATTTCAAAGAGATCGCACCCCGATCCCAGCCATGCGACAGTTCCCCAATGACAACGGTCGCCGTCATCGGGGCTGGGCCCGGCGGACTGATCGCGGCGCGCTGGCTGCTCTCGCAAGGATTCGAGCCCACGATCTTCGAGCAGGGACCGATGCTGGGCGGCCAGTGGACGGGACTCGTTGGCCGGAGCGGCGTTTGGCCAGCCATGCACACCAACACCAGTCGCATCATGACTGCCTTCAGCGACCTGGAAAACAAGAGCGACCTTGTCTACCCATCCAACGGGGAGATCCTGAACTACTTACATCGTTATGCCGACACGTTCGGTCTTACGTCGCGCATCCGGTTCGGTGATCGTGTCGAATTCCTCGAGCGAAACGATGGCGGATGGCTCGTCGGTCACGCGGGCCTAGACGAAAGCTTCGAACGGGTTGTCGTGGCGAGTGGCAGATTCCATGCCCCCGCCATCCCCCCTGTGCCGGGCCTCGACAGGTTCGAAGGCTCGGCTGGCGCGATTTCCACTTACGACTACAGGTCTCCTGCTCCATATCAGGGCAAGCGGGTTCTTGTGGCAGGCTGCGCCGTCAGCGCCCTCGAGATCGCAGCCGAACTTGCCCAGCGCGGTGCGGCATGCGTTGTCGTAACTCAGCGGCGACAGCGGTACGTCCTCCCGAAGTTCGCCGGCGGAGTCCCGTCCGATCACCGGATATTTACGCGATACCAAACTTTGGCGAGTGAGACGCTCCCGGCAGCCGAGATCGACCGGCAGCTGAAGGAGATCGTGGTCGAGGCCGGCGGAAGTCCGGAGCAGTACGGCGCACCGGCGCCGGACCCGTCACTTTTCGCCGCCGGGATCACCCTCAACCAGCAGTACCTGCCGCTCGTGGCCGAGGGACGAATTACGGTGTGCCCCTGGATGACATCCATCGCGGGTGCGACCGTGACATTGGCCGACGGGCATGCCGAGGAGTTCGACGGGATCGTCCTCGGCACTGGGTTCGATCTGTGCCTACCGTTTCTGAGTGAAACCATCCGCGACGTCGTCAACCTCGACGCGGTACACCTGGACGCCGACCGCTACACGTTCCACCCTGACCTCCCCGAGTTGGCCTTCATGGGCATGTGGGACCAGTCGGGCGGATACTTTGTGCCGCTGGAACTCCAGGCCAGGTGGATCGCCTACACGTGGGGTGGCACGATCCCGCCGCCTTCGGAAACCGACCAGCGGCGTTCGATCAATGCTTACCGCTCGCAACGAGGAACATCGCAGAAAACTCGAATGAACCTGGTAACTCTCACCTTCGCTCGAGCCGCCGGGGTCGAGCCACAGCTAGATAACTGGCCGCACCTGCGCCGCGCCCTACTGTTCGGCCCGCTCGCACCGAGCTGTTTTCGGCTCGAGGGCCCGGACGCGCTGCCCGATGCGCCGAGCCGATTCGAGCGCGACGCCGCCGCGTTCGGTGCTATCACGTCGAACGAGTTGACCGGGCGTGAGAGAAACTACTGGTCGCACCTCGAAACCGCGACCCTTAATGGCCTCGCCTAGCGGGCGAAGACATCGTCGAAGGTCACGGTGCGTAAGCCACGAGCGCGGATAAGATCGCGGAGTTGCCCATAGACATGGGTGACAGGCGGGTGGTTGAGGTGTCCGATCACGATCGCCTGCGGGGTGAAGGCCCGCTGCGCCATCTGGACGATGTAGTCCTCGGTGATCACGGTGGAATCCGACAGCGAGCCCGACCATAGCGTGATCGCGGTATAGCCAAGATCGGCGGCTACCGCATCAACGGCCGGGTTGCGCTTTCCGTAGGGAGGCCGAAAGTACGGTCTCGCATCCACGCCGAAGGTGTTCCTCAAAAATTCGTCGTTGCGGGCGATCTCGTGTGCCACTCGACTTGCCGGCACCCTTGTCAGATTCGGATGCGACCATGTGTGGTTGCCCAGCTGAATCTGGCCGCACTCGACCAAAGGCCGCAGCAATGCCAGGTTGTCGGTCCACGAGCGGTAGATGCCGTTGACGAAATAGGTCAGCCGGACGCCGGTGTCTTTGGCGAATTCCGTGTAGAGGCGCACTACGTCGGTGTTCACGCCATCGTCAACGGTGAGGGCCAACAGATTGCCATCCCCGGGTAGCTTGTTGAGCACTCCGCCACCTGGCAGCGCGACCTTCACGATGGGAGCGGGCGACGGCAACAGCTCGCCGGCACCGACATCGCCGCCCCCTCCGGGTGGCGACGCGACGGCGGCGGCGGCCATTTGGGTTTGCGGTGGTCCACCGAGGACGCCCCGCGGCGCGCCCATACCGCCAACACCGCCAAGAACCGCGACGGAGAGCGCACCGAGAAAACGGCGCCGGTTTAGCTCCGACACAACGCCACTCGGTGCGGAGGAAATGAGGTGGTCGGCACTACGCGCGGCACGATGCCTGCCTCACGACGGCGTCGTTGTTTTCGCCAACTCGTTAAAAGGATTGGGCACCGCGCCACAAGATCTCCGATCGTTCTGAGACACAACGAAGATCATGTCATCAGGCAACCGCTTAGCGCTGAACGTCCCTGCGCGCCGTCGTGATCCGAAACTGCGGCCCACAACTCAGCTCAAGGAAAGCGAAAGGCCCGACCTAATGTTCCAGATCAGGCTCAGAAATCTAGCTGAACTGCGGAAACACGGAATTTCACGACGCTCAGCCATTCCTAGCCGCGTGCGAACCGAAACATCGCCCGTGCGCAACATCTATCTACGTGCGTGGGGCCTCGAGCGCCAAGGCGACTTGGGCCAGCCAGAAGTTGTCGGTCAGAGGTCGTCCGGTGAGTTCTGTGAATCGACGCAACCGGTAGTTGACGGTGTTGCGGTGACAGTGCAGTTCAGTGGCGGTAGCGGATACGGACTGGCCGAGGCGTAGCCAGGTGTGAACGGTGGTGAGAAGCGGCTCGGCTCTGTCTGGCGGAAGCTCGAGGACCGGACCCAGGGTGGTTGCCACGACGGCCGCAGCGGCATCGGGCGAGCTGGCGAGCAGCACGGGTAACACGTCGCGGTTGTAACGAGTGATTGGTCTGCTTTTCGCGGAGGCTGCCATGGCGATTTGTGCTTGGGCGCGGGCTTTCGAGCAGTCAGTGATTGCGGTGAAGGCGCTGCTGAGACCGATCAGGATCGGTATGTCTGAGCAGATGGTGCCGGCAATGCTGTCCAGGGCGTCGGCGCGATTCCGTCGCAGTGACACGACTCCGATTTGCGAACTGGACGTAAGGCGAAACCACGCGTCCTGAACAGTGGCATGCGAAGAGATCAGCGTCTCGATGTCGGGAGGCGAGTCCTGGATCGATGTGTGCTCGGCGCTCGCGGCCGCGATGACCGTCAGCTGGCCCGTCCGTGGGAGACCTAGCGCGGCGACGGCCTCCCAGAAGGCTGCTCCGATGCTGG
>CBAAAS010000355.1:0-4387 GCA_964658855.1 uncultured Mycobacterium sp. | reverse complement strand
CGACCTTCAGATCGGCGGCCAGGGTGCCCTCGACGACCTTGCCCAGCACGATGATCCCCTCGTCCGCGAGTTCCACCGCGGCGATGGCGAACGGCTCGAACGGATCCGGAGCGGGATAGGGTGCCGGCGGCGGATAGCGGTTCTCGGCATAGCTCCACAGCGTTCCGCGCCGTGACAACGCGACGGCCTCTAGTACGTCGCTGTCGCAGGCCGGGTTGGGGCAGTTGTTCTCTCGCGGCGGGAAAACGTACGTGCCGCACTTCGGGCACTTGCTGCCGATCAGATGGGCATTGTCAGCGGCATCGGTGGCGAACCATCCATCGATAGCCGGTTCTGGGCTGGTGACTTCGGGCACCGGGCCAGCCTACCGAGAACGGGAACAAAACTGAAACGTGTTGCAGTTTGGTGGCGGAGGTCCGGCGAATGACCGATGAGTACGGCGGGCACCAGAGGTCATTACGTCGGTGATGTCAGGCAAACGAAGGAATGTCCAATGGTGATCGTCGCGGGTTTCCTGGTGGTTGAGCCCTCGCAGAGGGAGAACTACCTGAACGAATGCAGGGACGTCGTGCGGCAGGCCCGCCGGGCGTCGGGTTGTCTGGAGTACGCAATCAGCGCCGACCTGCTCGATCCGGATCGCATCGACATTTTCGAACGGTGGCAATCACAGGCCGCTGTTGAGGCGTTTCGCGGCAGCGGACCGAGCGACGGACAACAAGCCGTCATCGTGTCCGCTTCGGTTTCCGAATATGACGTGGGCGGACAGCGGCAGTTGACGTAGATGTCCGTAGCGGTGCCTAGAGTTGACGCCGTGAGCCCAGCCAGGACCGCGAGCAAGAAGACAGAGGCCGGCAAGTCCACCGACGACAAACCGACGTTGATGCTGCTGGACGGCAACTCGCTGGCATACCGGGCCTTCTATGCGCTGCCGGCCGAGAATTTCAGAACCCGCGACGGGCTGACCACCAACGCGGTGTACGGGTTCACCGCGATGTTGATCAACCTGCTACGTGACGAGGCGCCCAGCCACATAGCCGCCGCATTTGACGTGTCACGTCAGACGTTTCGCTCCGATCGCTTTCCGGAATACAAGGCCAACCGCTCGACGACGCCGGACGAGTTCCGTGGTCAGATCGACATCACCAAGGAAGTCCTTGCCGCACTGGGTATTACGGCCCTCGCCGAGCCGGGCTTCGAAGCGGACGACCTGATCGCCACGCTGACGACTCAGGCCGAAAACGAGGGCTATCGGGTACTGGTGGTCACCGGTGACCGCGACGCGCTACAGCTGGTCACCGACGACGTGACGGTGCTCTACCCGCGCAAAGGCGTCAGCGAACTGACCCGCTTCACCCCGGAGGCCGTGGTCGAGAAGTACGGGCTGACGCCGAAGCAGTACCCCGACTTCGCCGCGCTGCGCGGCGACCCGAGCGACAATTTGCCCGGCATCCCGGGTGTCGGCGAAAAGACCGCGTCGAAATGGATCATCGAGTACGGCTCGCTGCAGGCGCTCGTTGACGACGTGGAGTCCGTGCGCGGCAAAGTCGGTGACGCGTTGCGGGCAAACCTGTCCAGCGTCGTGCTCAACCGAGAGCTCACCGACTTGGTGCGCGACGTGCCGCTGGCGCAGACACCGGACACGCTGCGCATGCAGCCCTGGAACCGCGACCAGATCCACCAGCTGTTCGACCAACTGGAATTCCGGGTATTGCGCGACAGGCTGTTCGACACCCTGGCCGCCGTCGAGCCAGAGGTCGACGAGGGCTTCGACGTGCGCGGGGGAGCGCTGGAGCCCGGCACAGTCGCGCAGTGGCTGGCCGACCACGTCTCCGACGGTCGCCGAGCGGGCCTCGCAGTGGTGGGCACGCATCTGCCCTACGACGGTGACGCCACCGCGCTGGCCATCGCCGCCGCTGACGGTGACGGCGGTTTCGTCGACACCACGACGCTGACGGCCGAGGATGATGCGGCGCTGGCCGCCTGGCTCGCCGACCCGCAGCAGCCAAAAGCCTTGCACGAGGCCAAGTTGGCGATCCATGACCTCGCCGGACGAGGCTGGCCGCTGAACGGCGTCAGCTCCGACACCGCGCTGGCCGCCTACCTGGTTCGGCCGGGACAACGCAGCTTCACCCTCGACGACTTGTCGCTGCGCTATCTGCGTCGCGAACTGCGCGCGGAAACATCAGAGCAGCAACAGCTTTCGCTGCTGGACGACAGCGATGGGGTGGACGAGCAGGCGGTGCAGACCGCGGTGCTGCGCGCCCGTGCCGTCATGGACCTCGCCGACGCACTGGACGTCGAGCTGGACCGCATCGACTCCACGTCGCTGCTGGCCGAGATGGAATTGCCGGTGCAACGGGTGCTGGCGGCCTTGGAGGCCGTCGGCATCGCCGTCGACCTGGACCAGTTGAGTTCACTGCAAAGCCAATTCGGCGACCAGATCCGCGACGCCGCCGAGGCGGCCTACGCCGTGATCGGCAAACAGATCAACCTCGGCTCGCCAAAGCAGCTGCAGGTGGTGCTGTTCGACGAGTTGGAGATGCCGAAAACCAAACGGACCAAAACCGGCTACACCACCGACGCGGATGCGCTCCAGACACTATTCGACAAGACCGGGCATCCGTTCCTGCAGCATCTGCTCACGCACCGCGATGTCACTCGCTTGAAAGTAACCGTCGACGGATTGCTGAATGCCGTTGCCGGCGATGGTCGTATCCACACCACCTTCAACCAGACCATCGCGGCGACCGGCCGGCTGTCGTCCACCGAGCCCAACCTGCAGAACATCCCGATCCGCACCGACGCGGGCCGCCAGATCCGCGATGCCTTCGTCGTCGGAGGCGGAGCCAGATACACCGAGCTGATGACCGCCGACTACAGCCAGATCGAGATGCGGATCATGGCGCACCTGTCCCGCGACGAAGGCCTGATCGAAGCCTTCAACACCGGAGAGGACCTGCACTCGTTCGTCGCATCCCGGGCGTTCGGCGTGCCGATCGACGAGGTGACCGGGGAGCTGAGGCGCCGGGTCAAGGCGATGTCCTACGGGTTGGCCTACGGCTTGAGCGCCTACGGCCTGGCGGCCCAGCTGAAGATCTCCACCGAAGAAGCCAAAGTTCAGATGGACCAGTACTTCGCCCGCTTCGGCGGGGTGCGCGATTACCTGCTGAACATCGTCGAGCAGGCCCGCAAGGACGGCTACACGTCGACGGTGCTGGGCCGTCGCCGCTACCTTCCCGAGCTGGACAGCAGCAATCGGCAGGTCCGTGAGTCTGCCGAACGGGCTGCGCTCAACGCGCCGATTCAGGGCAGCGCGGCCGACATCATCAAGGTGGCGATGATCGGGGTCGACAACGCCCTCGCCGAAGCGGGGCTGACGTCACGCATGCTGCTGCAGGTCCACGATGAACTTTTGTTCGAGGTCGCCGAGGGCGAACGTGAACAACTCGAAGCCCTGGTGCGGGACAAAATGGGCGGCGCATACCCGCTTGACGTGCCGCTGGAGGTGTCTGTGGGCTACGGGGCCAGTTGGGACACCGCCGCCCATTAACATCCGATCACCGACTGATCACTACGGATTTGCCAATTCACGACGAGACGCCGGTGGGCCGGGTTTGGCCTGCGTAGGCCTAGTCGAGTAGCCTCAACGAGGTAGTCCGGCAGCAATTCCGGGCGATCGAATTAAATCCAGCTTTTGTCCCTACGACCTCAACCTGTCCGGAGCAACCCAACAATATGCCGAGTCCCACCGTCACCTCGCCGCAAGTAGCCATCAACGACATTGGCTCCGCCGAGGATTTTCTCGCCGCCATCGATAAAACAATCAAGTACTTCAACGATGGCGACATCGTCGAAGGGACCATCGTCAAGGTCGACCGGGACGAGGTTCTCCTCGACATCGGATACAAGACCGAAGGCGTCATCCCTTCTCGCGAACTGTCTATCAAGCACGATGTCGACCCCAACGAGGTCGTTTCCGTGGGAGACGAAGTCGAAGCCCTGGTCCTCACCAAAGAGGACAAAGAAGGCCGGCTGATCCTGTCCAAGAAGCGGGCTCAGTACGAGCGCGCCTGGGGCACCATCGAGGCACTCAAGGAGAAGGACGAGGCCGTCAAGGGCACCGTCATCGAGGTCGTCAAGGGTGGTCTGATCCTCGACATCGGCCTGCGCGGCTTCCTTCCTGCGTCACTGGTCGAGATGCGCCGAGTCCGCGATCTGCAGCCGTACATCGGCAAGGAGATCGAGGCCAAGATCATCGAGCTCGACAAGAACCGCAACAACGTGGTGCTTAGCCGCCGCGCTTGGCTGGAGCAGACCCAGTCCGAGGTGCGCAGCGAGTTCCTCAACCAGCTGCAGAAGGGCGCCATCCGCAAGGGTGTGGTGTCCT
>CBAAAS010000354.1:1297-4388 GCA_964658855.1 uncultured Mycobacterium sp. | reverse complement strand
AAGTTGCCCTCCAACATCACCGTGAAGCAGATCGACTCGCTGGAGTCACGGCTGAGCGCTTTGGGTTCGCGGGCCGGAACCGCCGCGTTGCCCAAGGGTCCGCTGCCCGCCGGCGCCAAGGTGCGCGGCGCCCAGCGGACCGCCCGGCGCCGGTAGGCGGCCGCCCCGTCCGAGCCCCGCCCGGTCATCAGCGACGGACGACGGCAGTGGCGGTCACCCGGTCTTGAATGCCGCGCCCATCGGTGTCGACGAACAACGCGGGTACGACGAACGCGATCAAGGCGCCGCGCGCGGTGGCACGGCCCAATCCGACCAACTGGCGCTTGTCGACGGAGGCGACCCGCAAGCCCAACGCGAATTGCCCCGGGGTGAATTGGAACAACCGCACGGCGAGCACGCCGAGCACCAGCCAAATCGCCAGAACCAGGGCCGCTCCAGCCTTGCCGTAGAGGAACTGCTGGCTGGTCATCAGACCAAAGGCGACCGTCAGACGTGCCAGGCCGTACGCGATCGACCAATCGACGATCAACGCCACCAACCTGCGACCCAGGCCGGCCAGTGACCCGGGGCCGTGCTCGGTCAGGCCGAACGAGCGGCCGGGATACCCCTGCGACTGTTCCGAGTCGCCGGGCTCGCGGCCGGATAGCGGGGGCTGGTTACTGCGGGTCATCACCCCACCATAAGGTCAGTTCTGGCCCAGACTCATGAGCAGCACGTGGTGCCCCGTAACATCGACGTAACACGAGGTTTGACTGAACCGGCACCGCGTCCATACCGTCTGACCAGGCGGCCCGTTACGCCCATGTAACGGACAGCTCATCATCGACCACATTTATTCGAAAGCTCGCAGCAAAGGAGAGCGCCTCGGTGTCCGAAAAATCGGCCGACGACATCATCAAACTGGCCAAGGACGAGAACGTCGAATTCGTCGACGTCCGGTTCTGTGACCTGCCAGGCATCATGCAGCACTTCACAATTCCGATTTCGTTCTTCGACGAGAGCGTGTTCGAGGAAGGCCTGGCGTTCGACGGCTCCTCGATTCGCGGATTCCAGTCGATCCACGAGTCCGACATGTTGCTGCTCCCCGATACCGGCACAGCGCATATCGACTTGTTCACTCAGGCCAAGACGCTGAACCTGAACTTCTTCGTACACGACCCGTTCACACTCGAGCCCTACTCGCGCGACCCGCGCAACATCGCTCGCAAGGCGGAGAACTACCTGAAGAGCACGGGCATCGCCGACACCGCTTACTTCGGCGCCGAGGCTGAGTTCTACATCTTCGACTCGGTCACCTTCGACTCGCGCACCAACGGCTCCTTCTACGAGGTCGACGCGATCTCGGGCTGGTGGAACACCGGCGAGCCGACAGAGAACGACGGCAGCCCGAACCGCGGCTACAAGGTTCGCCCCAAGGGTGGCTACTTCCCAGTCGCCCCGGTCGACCACTACGTCGACCTGCGCGCCAAGATGCTGCAGAACCTGATCAAGGCCGGCTTCAGCCTGGAAAAGGGCCACCACGAGGTGGGCACCGGCGGTCAGGCGGAGATCAACTACAAGTTCAACACGCTGCTTCATGCGGCCGACGACATGCAGCTGTACAAGTACATCGTCAAGCAGACCGCGTGGCAGGCGGGCAAGACCGTCACGTTCATGCCCAAGCCGCTGTTCGGCGACAACGGTTCGGGTATGCACACCCACCAGTCGCTGTGGAAAGACGGCGACCCGTTGATGTACGACGAGACCGGGTACGCGGGGCTGTCGGACACTGCGCGGCATTACATCGGTGGTCTCCTGCACCATGCGCCGTCGCTGTTGGCGTTCACCAACCCCACGACGAACTCGTACAAGCGTCTGGTGCCTGGCTTCGAGGCCCCGATCAACCTCGTCTACAGCCAGCGCAACCGGTCGGCATGTGTGCGTATCCCGATCACCGGCAACAACCCCAAGGCCAAGCGCCTGGAGTTCCGTTGCCCGGACTCGTCGGGTAACCCGTACCTGGCGTTTGCGGCGATGCTGATGGCCGGCCTGGACGGCATCAAGAACAAGATCGAGCCGCAGACGCCGGTCGACAAGGACCTCTACGAACTGCCGCCGGAGGAAGCTGCGAACATCCCGCAGGCTCCGACCCAGCTGTCGGCAGTGATCGACCGTTTGGAAGAGGACCACGAATACCTCACCGAGGGAGGCGTTTTCACGTCCGACTTGATCGAGACGTGGATCAACTTCAAGCGCGAGAACGAGATCCTGCCGGTTCAGATCCGGCCGCACCCCTACGAGTTCGCGCTCTATTACGACGTGTGATGGTTTAACTCTGTCAGTGTCTTAGGACTGCTGGAATATCCGCGCGGCGGTCGGCGATTCATGTGCCGGCCGTCGCGCGGATTGCTTTGTTCCGCGTTTCAGCTGGTGCTGTACGCCCAATAGTCGTACGAGCCGGGCGCTGGACACAGGCCGTGGTAGGCGGCCATGACGAAACGCCCCGCTTGGGCGGTGGACAGTTGCGGATAGTCGCGCACGAGACCCGCGGCCACTTGAGTACCTTCGGCATGCTGATTCCACAGTTCCCAGCACGCGTTGTACCCGTCGGCCAGCATCGCCGGATCCGTTCCGCTGATACCCGCCGCCCGCACGGCGCCCAAGAATTCCTGAGGTGTGCCGGGCTGCGATGGCTGGCTGGCGCCGGCCGTCGTGACCGGGTCAGCGACAGCGGGCGCGGCCAGGCCCACGGATAAGACGGCTCCAACGGCACCGACAAGCACTTTTTTGATCACGATCGACCTCTGTTCACTCTGCGTTCACCTGGATAACTACTGTAGTTCATACCAGGTACACGTGAACTTAAGGCTGGCCGAGCGCCCGCTGGGATGTTTCCGTCGGTTGTGCACGGCGGTTCGCAACGGCTCGACGGCGGGTCGCGACCACATTCGCGGCGCAGACATGGGATTCCGACGGCAGGCAGCGCGGAACTGAACGCACGGCGCGACCGGTCGAGCGGCCTGCTACTGCCCCCTTGCGGGGGCCGAGTCGGCAGGGCCGTTACGGCGTCAGAGACGCAGGAGAAGGTACGTCGCGCTAGTGCGACGCATTC
>CBAAAS010000354.1:0-1287 GCA_964658855.1 uncultured Mycobacterium sp. | reverse complement strand
CTTCCGCGGTTGCTAGCTCAGCAGTGGGGGGCCCAGCACCGCTGGTTGGGGCAATAGATCGCACGTGCGATGTTCACCATGGATCCGACGTCGTGCACGTGGATGTTGTCCGGGTCCAGGTTGGCGTGGACGTTGTTGGCAATCTGTTGCGGAGTCCAACCCCACCCGAGATCGTCACAGATGAGGAAGGCCGTCCCGATGAGTGCCTGCTCGTGGCCCGGCGGCCACGAGAGCCCGGCGCCACGCAGTTGGTCGAGGTATCCGTCATCCCTGGGATCGGCAGTCGCAATCGCGGTGCTGGCAACCAGGGCAGCGCCGGCGATCATCGGAATGGTGAGTCTGGCCAGCCAGCGAGGTGAGGTCATGTGATGCGCGTCCTTCGTTGTCGGCAGGGATGGTCCCCCCAGTCTGAGAGGCCAGGGCCGTCAACACATGTACAACAGTGAAAACCTTGGAAAAAGCTTTGCTCGAAACGTTTGGAGCGCACTCGACGCAGCCGAGTTGCAATTGCCCTATCTAGTTCGTAATACCATCTATTTGGTATGGTCGTCGACGATGCCCTCCATGGATCGTGCCGACGGCCGTCTCGGCGAGCTGCGAGATGCGTTGGCGCAGATGTCTTTTACGCTGATGGCCATCCTCACCGAAGTAGCCGCCGAACACGATCTCTCGCTCACCCAACTGCGGGTCCTGGGCATCCTTCGCGATCGCGAGCCCACGATGGCCGAACTGGCGACCTTCACCGGCCTGGAGCGCTCCACGATCAGCGGGCTGATCGACCGTGCCGCCGCCCGCGGGCTGGTCCGGCGATTCGCCGACCCGCACGACGGCCGCTCGGTAAGGGTCACGCTCAGCGAGTCGGCCCGCGAGCTGGTACCCGAGATCACCGGCACCGTCGGCGAGCGGATCGTGCCAATGACCTCTCGACTGAACAGCGTTGAGCAGAAGCGACTCACGGCGCTGCTCACCAAAGCGCTCGAGTCCTGAAGCCCGTGGTCCCCCACTTTCCTTGACCGAGCATCGTCTGCGATGCTAAGCAGGTGCTCAGCATTCGGTGTGCACGGTTGGAAGGGATCAGATGGCGCTGCAGACAGTTTTGGACGACATCCGTAAGCGACCCGGCTCGGGTGACGTCATTACCGTCATCGATCCCGCGACCGAAGAAACGATCACCGAATTCACCGACTGCGGCGAAGAGGCGGTGAACGAGGCGGTAGCACGGGCAAAGGCCTCCTTCGAGTCCGGCGTCTGGTCTCAGTTGCCGGGGCGCGAGCGGGCCAAGATCCT
>CBAAAS010000353.1:0-4388 GCA_964658855.1 uncultured Mycobacterium sp. | reverse complement strand
CATCCGGCCGGAGACGATCCGGCTGTCGATCGGGATCGAGCACATCGACGACATCATCGAAGACATCGACCAGGCCCTCGCCAAAGCCACTACCGGCTAGATCGACGGAGCCGAGTGTGCAACAACTGCTGAAGCGCTGCGTGGTGGGTGCGGTGCTGGACCGTGCCGATCTCGCTCCGGATCTGCCTGCCGTCAAGGACCTTGATCGCGCGTTGACCCGGGGGGAGCTGCGCGCCGAAGCGGCGCGAGTGGCCGCCGGACTACATCAGCAAGGCGTCCAGCCCGGAGCGCGGGTCGCCCTGCTGATCGGCAACTCGGTGGACTTCGTGGTGGCGGCGCTGGGCTGCCTGTGGGCCGGAGCCACATTCATTCCGTTGGCGATCACCGATCCCGATGCCCGCCGCAGGCAGATCGTGGCCGACTGTCGGCCGGCGCTGGTGATCACCGCGGGCTCCGATGACCCTGGACTCCCTGCCGGAACCGAGTGGAGCCCGCTGTCGGAGCTGAGCGCGACAGACGGGCCCACACCGGAGCCGGTAGCCGGCCCGATTTCGTACATCATCTACACGTCCGGCACGACCGGTGTCCCCAAGGGCGTGCAGATCCCCGCGGAGGCGTTTTTCACCGCGGCCGAAGCGTGCGCGGACGCCGTGGGACTCACTGCCGACGACCGCGCATTGTGCGTGTCGCCCGTGCACTTCGACGGGTCGTTCTCCGCGATCTTTCCCCCGCTGGTGCGGGGCGTGCCCCTCGTCATCCCCGACCGGGACGCCCTGCTGTTCCCGCGCCGGTTTTTCTCGATCGTCGCCGCGGAGGGGGTCACCGTGACTAGCTTCTCGCCGAGCTACCTTCGGTTGCTTCGGTCCAGCGGCCGCCTGGATCGGTTAGCCGATACGCCACTGCGAGTGATGGCCCTGGGCGGCGAGGCGCCGTCCACCGCGGACATCAAGGCGGTGTGGGCCGGCAGTCCGGGACTACAGGTGGTGAACCGATACGGGCCGACCGAGACGACGATCGCCGTCGCTCATCTGGACCTGACGCCCGAGTTGCTCGACCAAGGGCTGGTACCGATCGGCCGGCCGCATCCCGGCAGCTCGTTCCATCTGATCGATGAGCACGGGAGTCTGGTGGACGAACCCGGGTTGGTCGGCGAGCTGTACATCGGCGGACAACAGCTGATGGCGGGTTATTTGAACGACCCGGGCCACAGCGCGGCCGTACTGCGGACCGACGTCGTTGAGGGAACCACCGTCTACCGCACCGGCGACCTCGTCTACCGCGACGACCGTGGCAACTACGTCTACGTGGGGCGTTCGGACCGCGTCATCAAGAGACACGGCGTGCGGATGTCGCTGGTCGAGGTGACCGAGGCACTCGGCGGCATCGACGGGGTGGCATCGGCGGCGTGCACGACCTTCGATCTGGAGGGCCGTCTTGGCGTCGTCGCGTTCGTCGTGCCCGATGGCGAGCTGACCCCACTTGCGGTCCGCCAAGCCGCCGGCGAACGGCTCCCGGCGACGATGCTGCCCGATCAATTCGTCCTGGTGGCTGAGTTGCCGTTGACGTCGTCCAGCAAGGTCGACGAGCGACGCCTGCTCGAAGATGCCGGCTTGTCGCCGCCGAACTCACAGACACCGCTCACGAAAGGAAACCAGACGTTGACGATCACTGACGTGACGCCGGACAGCCACTACAAGGAGCTCGTCCGCCGCCAGCGCGCCGAATTGCAGGACGCGTACCTCAAAGGAGTGCGCCGGTTGCGTTGGGACGCAGGGCGTCTCGCCGCGGAGCGTGAACGGCGACTTCGGGAACTGCTGCTGCATGCCGCCGACCGCTCGCCGTTCTGGAAGGAACGACTGGCCGGCCTCGACCTCGCGAACTTCACCGAGGCCGACCTCCCGTCGCTGCCGATCCTGAGCAAGGCCGAGATGATGTCGGAGTTCGACCGGCTCGTCACAGTCCCCGGTCTGACCCGCGCGCGGGTCAAACAGCACCTCGACGAGTTGACCGGCGACGGCTACATCGACGACGAGTACCGGGCGATCGTCACGTCCGGATACACCGAGGAACCGTCGTACCACGTCTACGGCTGGGACTCGTTCGTCACCTTCGTCATGCAGGGTTCGCGCTGGACCGGGCGACGCGGCGAAGACCCGGATGCGGTTCTGGCGCAGTGCTTCAGCGGCAGTCCCAAGCATGAGTCGGGGATCTTCTACGCCTTCAGCACCTTCGAGAGCGGAGGCCCGACATCGCACTGCTTCGATGCCACCCTGCCGTTGGACGAGATCGTCGACGGTCTGAACAACGCCAGTCCCGCGGTGACGGCGCTGCAGGGGTGGCCAAGCCTGATCTGGGAGCTCGCGATCGAGGCGATGCAAGGCCGGCTCACCATCACGCCGACCTGGGTCAGCATCGCGGGAGAGGTATCCACTCCGCCGGTGCGAGAAGCTGTTCGGGCCGCGTGGGGGATCGAGCTATCGGAGTTCTGGGGTTGCTCGGAGGGTACCTACGCCTTCCCGTGCGGCGTCGGTGAAGGCATGCACATCGCCGACGATCTAGTGATTCTCGAGCCGGTGGACGCCGACGGCAATGTGGTCCCCTTCGGTCAACCGGCAGCTCGGATGCTGCTGACCAACCTGTTCAACGTGGAGCAGCCGCTGATCCGCTACGACATGGCAGACGCGGTGACGATCTCCGACGAGCCGTGTGAGTGCGGTTGCGCGCATCGCCGCATCACCTCGGTCCACGGTCGGATCAACGGAGCGTTTCAGTACGACAGCGGTGCCATGGTGCCCCGCGCAGAACTCGAGCAGGCCGTCCTTGCCACTCCCGGCGTCGCCAACTTCCTGGTGGGCAAGACGCCCGGCGGCGTCGACGTCTCCGTGGTGACCGACGGTTCGAGTGACCGAGAGAAGCTGCAGACCGAACTGATCGACGTGCTGCGTCGACACGGTGGGCCGGAGTCGGACGTCATCGTGCGGGAGGTTGATTCCATCGAGCGGCTGTCGCGGGGCAAGTGCCGGCAGTTCGACGCCAGGTAGTTCTTGGTGCGCCCGAAGGGATTCGAACCCCTAACCTTCTGATCCGTAGTCAGATGCTCTATCCGTTGAGCTACGGGCGCATGTCTTCAGTTATGTCTGGTACTGGCGGAGGCGAGAGGATTTGAACCTCCGGTCCCCTTTGAGGGGGACAACTCATTAGCAGTGAGTCCCATTCGGCCGCTCTGGCACGCCTCCTTGGACGGTCTGAGGGTACCGGACCCCGCTCAAGTGACGACGCGGGCCGGGCGACGGACCCTCCCGGGACCGCCGCGGAGGATAGCGTACACAGGGCAGACATATGCTGTCGAAATGACCGCTCGCCTCCGCCCCGAAATGGCCGAGCTGCCTGCGTACGTTCCCGGCAAGACGGTCCCGGGCGCGATCAAACTGGCCAGCAACGAGACCGTCTTCGGCCCGCTGCCCGGCGTCCGCGCCGCCATCGAGCGCACAGCCGACGCCATCAACCGCTACCCGGACAACGGCTGCGTCGAGCTCAAGTCGGCGTTGGCCAAGCACCTGAACTCCGGCCGGGTGGGCAGTGCCGGCGGCTGGGGACCCGAGCACCTCGCCGTCGGTTGCGGATCGGTGAGCCTGTGTCAGCAGCTCATCCAGATCACCGCGACCGCGGGCGACGAGGTGCTGTTCGGCTGGCGCAGCTTCGAGATCTACCCGCTACAGGTTCGCCTGGCCGGCGCCGCCCCCGTGCAGGTGCCGCTCACCGAGCACACCTTCGATCTGGACGCGATGCTGGCCGCGATCACCGAGCGGACCCGGCTGATCTTCGTCTGCAACCCGAACAACCCGACCTCGACGGTGGTGGATCCCGACGCGCTGACCCGGTTCGTCGAGGCGGTGCCGTCGCACATCCTGATCGCGATCGACGAGGCCTACGTCGAATACATCCGCGACGGTCTGCTGCCGGACAGCCTGGCCCTGGTGCGCGACCACGCCAATGTTGTTGTGCTGCGGACGTTTTCGAAGGCGTACGGACTGGCCGGCCTGCGGGTGGGATATGCGGCCGGGCATCCGGACCTGATCACCGCGCTGGACAAGGCCTACGTGCCGTTCACCGCGACCAGCATCTCGCAGGCCGCGGCGATCGCGTCGCTGGACGCCGCCGACGAGCTACTGGCCAGAACCGATGCGGTTGTCGCCGAACGGGCGCGGGTCAGCAACGCGCTGCGTGGCGCCGGATTCACCCTCCCGTCGTCCCAGACGAATTTCGTGTGGCTGCCGCTCGGGCCGCGCACACTGGACTTCGTGGAGCAGGCCGCCGGCGCCCGCGTGGTGGTCCGGCCGTACGGCAGCGACGGTGTCCGGGTGACGATCGGTGCGCCGGAGGAGAAC
>CBAAAS010000352.1:0-4389 GCA_964658855.1 uncultured Mycobacterium sp. | reverse complement strand
CCGGCAGCCACCCGGATCGGGGCTGCTGGCGCGGGGTGGGCGAGGGCGGTCATCGACGCGGTCTCCGTGACTTTCGGGTGTTCAAACGGACCCGACCATGCTATCGGGGCGGCTTCCACCCGCAGCAAGCCCACGGTTCAGAACTCAGGGCTGGCCCGGTTTGAGGAGGACGAACAATGCCTCGGCGTCAGCCAACAGGGTGTCCCCGTCGCTCAACCTGCCCGCCACGAAGACCTTGCGGCCCTCGACCCGGTCGACGCCCGCGTCGATCTGCAGCTTCTTTTCGATGGGCACGATCTGGCGGTAGTTGATGTGAAGGTAGGCGGTGCGTTGCCGCGGCCCGCCGGTGAGCACAGACGACGTCAACCCCAGCACCGTGTCGAACAGCATGCCGACCGAGCCACCGTGCACGGCGCCGTTGCGGCCCAAGTGAAAGCGGGCGAATCGGGCCCAGCCCTCGATGCGACCGTCGTCGGTTTTATGCGCAGACATCGGCACGGTCAAGATGTTGCCCCGCACCGGCAGATCCATCCGGCGGCCCGACGGTGAGGACCACTCGTCGCCGTCGAACGGCGTGAGCAGCGTCGACGCCTTGTCCAGCAGGTCAGCGGCCTCAGTGATCACCTCGTCGGGCGCGTTCGCGGCGCGGGCGTGGTCCTGCAATCGGCGGACGGCGTCGATGAATCGCCCGTAGTCCGGCCCGCCGTTGACTGTCGGTTCGGGCGGGTTGAATCCGCCGCCGGGGTGCCACGCGTCTTGGGATGCCACCCAAACACCGTATTGCCCGGCGGCTCGCGCCGGCCGGGGGCTAGCTGTCCTGTTGCTCCCCGAGCGCGCTGAGCTTCTCGAACTCGTCGTCGCTGAGCTCGATTTCGGCGGCGGCGACGTTCTCCTCCAGATGCGCCACGCTCGAGGTCCCCGGGATCGGCAGGATCACCGGTGAGCGTTTCAGCAGCCAGGCCAGCGCCAGCTGCGAAGGACTTGCGTGACCGTGCTCGGCGCCGAGCTTCGCCAGCGGGCCGTCGGGAGCGGCCAGCGGACCGGAGGCCAACGGGAACCACGGGATGAAACCGATCCCCTGCTTGGTCACGTCGTCCACGAGTGCTTCGGCCTTGCGGGTGGTCAGGTTGTACAGGTTCTGCACCGAAACAATCTCGGCGATCTTTTGCGCCGCGTGCAGTTGCTCGACGTCGACCTCCGACAGGCCGATGTGGCGAATCTTGCCTTCCTCCTGCAGCTTGACCAGCTCACCGATCTGGTCCTCCAGCGGGAACTTGTCATCGATGCGGTGCAGCTGAAACAGATCGATGGTCTCGACGCCGAGCCGCTGCAGGCTCAGCTCGGCTTCCTGGCGCAGGTAGGCGGGGAAGCCCAGCGGAACCCACGCGTCGGGTCCGGTGCGCAGCAGCCCCGCCTTGGTGGCAATCACCAGGCCGTCGTAGGGATGCAGCGCCTCGCGGATGATCTCCTCGGCGACATAGGGGCCGTACGAATTTGCGGTGTCGATGAAGTTGACCCCGAGCTCGGCCGCGCGCCGCAGCACCTGCACTGCTTCGGCACGGTCGTTGGGAGGGCCCCAAATTCCCTTGCCGGTCAGACGCATGGCGCCGTAACCGAGCCGGTTGACGGTGAGATCGCCACCGAGGGTGAACGTTCCGGACGCTTGAGCGGGAGCCTGGGTAGTCACTTCGCCGACGGTACGCGAGCCGGGAAAAACCGGCCAGGTCCGCGTGGCAAGCTGAGCCGGTGGATTTGCACACCATCGCCCAGCTGCCGTACACGTATCCCGAAGTGGGAGCGACCGCCGGCCCGTTTCCCCCGGGCTACAAGCACATCGGCTACGCGGCCCACATCGGCATGGGGCAACTTCGCTTCGAAGAGGCCGCCGAGCGGGTCATGCATTGGGGCATGCAGCGCGGCTCCGGTTTGAAGGTTCAGCCCAGCAGCGAGCTCATCACCGCCGGCACCGTGGTCGTGGTGAAAATCGGATTCCTCAAGGCGCCGTGCCGAGTCGTCTACGTTGTCGACGAGCCGCATGTGCGCGGCTTTGCGTACGGGACGCTGCCGGGTCATCCCGAGAGCGGCGAAGAGCGATTCGTGGTGCGCCATGATCCCGTCACATCCGCGGTGTTCGCCGAAGTCTCGGCGTTCTCCCGGCCGGCAACGTGGTGGAGCAAAGCCGGCGGACCATTCACCTCGCTGATGCAACGGGTGATGAACAAGCGCTACGTCCGGGCGGTCTGACCCCAGCCGGAGAGGAGGTCGCGCGCACCGGTACACAGGCGCTCGATGACCTCACCCACCGGCGACACCTCGGTAACCATCCCAACCCCCTGGCCCGCGTCGACCGCCGCGATTCGGCGATCGTCGGCAGCGATCGCCGTGGCGAGTTCGGCCAGCGCATCGGCGTCTTCGGCCAAGGCCTCCTCGTGCCCGCTCCAGCGCGCGACGAAGTCGTTGCGAAGCACGCGCGACGGAAAGCGCTCTGCCCACGGCAGATGACGGACGATGTCGTACACCCGGGTGCTGGCGGTGTCGGTTTCGCCGGCCGCCACCAGCGCGCGGCGTCCGGCGTCGGTGGTCAGCGCCTCCACTGACGCGGATAGGCAGGTTCCCAGCCAGGCGCCGCTGGCCCCTGCCGCCAGCACCGCGGCGAGGCTGCGCGCCGATGCAATTCCCCCAGCGGCCAACACCGGCACCGACACGGCGTCCAGCACCGCGTCGAGCAGCGGCAGTGTGCCGATGGTTGCGTCCCCGTGGCCGCCGCCCTCACAGCCGCGTGCCACCATCACGTCGATGCCGGCGTCTTGTGCCCGGCGCGCTTCTTCACTGTTGTAAACCTGTGTGGCTGCGGCGATTCCGGCGTCGTGGACACGGCTTACCCAGGACAGGTCGCTGCCGAAGCTGACCGATATCAGCACCGGCTGCGCGGCCAACGCGGCTTCGAAGAGGCCCGCTTCTTTGCGCATCACCCAGTCCACCAGGCCAATACCGAACGTCTGAGCCACATGCGGAAGTTCAGCGTGCAGCGACGACGTCGACCCTGCCGTGCCCATGCCGACCATTCCCAGACCACCGGCCGCGCTCACCGCGGCAGCCAACCGTCCGCCGGCAACGCCGCCCATCGGCGCGTTGACGATGGGCACCCGCAGACCCATTGCCGCGGACCAGCGTGTCGACAGCGAACCGGGATTAGTCATCTCAGCGACATAGTAGAAGAACCCGACCCGCGACCGGTCTAGGCGAAGTGTCGGGCATCCTTTACCCATGACGGTGGATGCCCTGTTGCAGTCGGTCCCTCCGCTGGCCGTCTACGGAATGGTCGGCGCCGTCGTCGGCCTGGAAAGCCTGGGCATCCCCCTGCCCGGTGAAATCGTTCTGGTCAGCGCCGCCTTGCTGTCCTCTCGGCACGAGCTCGCGGTCAATCCGATCGGAGTGGGCGTCGCCGCGGTGATCGGGGCGGTGATCGGCGACTCGACCGGCTACGCCATCGGCCGCCGCCTGGGTTTACCGCTGTTCGACCGGCTGGGTCGTCGTTTCCCGAATCATTTCGGTCCCGGGCATGTCAGGTACGCCGAACGGCTCTTTGAACGCTGGGGTGCGCGCGCGGTGTTCTTCGGCCGGTTCGTCGCGCTGCTGCGGATCTTCGCCGGGCCGCTGGCCGGTGCACTGAAGATGCGCTATGCCAGGTTTTTGCTCGCAAACGTCTCCGGAGCGCTCTGCTGGGCCGGCGGCACCACAGCGCTGGTGTACTACGCGGGCATGGCCGCCGAGCGGTGGCTGACGCGGTTCTCCTGGGTCGCGTTGCTCCTTGCCGTGGTGTGCGGGGTCACCGCCGCAATAGTGCTGCGCGAGCGCACATCCCGCGCAATCGCCGATCTTGAATCCGAACCTTCCGACGAATCCGGGCCGCACACCGTATAAACGAAACGGGCCCGGCCAGAAATTGCACGCCTGTATTTCCATGTCGCGGACATGCACCTAGCTGCCCTACCAAATAAATCTCGGCATTTCGCAAAATCGGACAAAAATCCGGCACAAATTGCAGCACAAGAATTTCACGGCCGACCGATGGTCGACCTGGTGGCATCACCCTCCCGCGCCGGCGCGGCCCGGCAGGTCACGCGACCACGCGCAAGGTACTGAAATCACAAGTAAACGTTGCTTTTTAGCGTTCGCGGATGGATTGGATCGAAACGCTGTACCCGAGGTTCAGATCCAGGGATTCGGACCGTCAGAGGCCGCTTCCGAAGCGACCGTTTACCCTGTTCCTCACGCAATTCTCAGGCGGCCTCACATGGACACGGCCGATATCCTTCTGTTATAAATAAATATCTGCTAACGACGTCAGTCTTAAGCTTCTAGGGCAGGCATCCATATCGAGGCGCT
>CBAAAS010000351.1:0-4400 GCA_964658855.1 uncultured Mycobacterium sp. | reverse complement strand
AAAGCCGTGGTGCGCGACGTCCAGTCGCTGCAAGTCGGCGCCGGCGAAGGGAAAACAGTCGGGGCGCTGATCGACGAGCAGCAACTGGCGGTCACCGAGCGCCACGTCCGCGAGGCCGTGGCGGCCGGGGCGCGCGCACTGACCGGCGGCCAGCGCACCACCACCTCGGGCAGCTTCTACCCGCCCACCGTGCTGGTCAACGTCGACCACTCGATGGCGTGTATGACCGAGGAGACCTTTGGTCCAACGCTGCCGATCATGAAGGTCGGTTCGGTCTCCGAAGCGGTCCGGCTGGCCAACGACAGTCCGTACGGGCTGAGCGCCTCGGTGTTCTCACGCGACGCGGATCGGGCCGAAAATGTTGCACTGCAACTTGATTGCGGAGCCGTCAACATCAACGACGTGATCACCAACCTGATGTGCACGACGGCCCCGATGGGCGGCTGGAAGACGTCAGGTATCGGCGCGCGGTTCGGTGGCGCTGACGGAATGCGCAAGTTCTGTCGGGTCGAGACGGTCGTGACGCCGCGCACCAATGTCGGTGCGGGCGGCAATTACTATCACAATTCGCTCAAGGCGCTGCGACGGACGAACAAGCTGATGACCAAGATGGCGCTGTCGCGTCCTCGTCGGGCCGCCAAGTAGTGCGATTCGCGCTCACGGCGCTGCTGTGGCTGTGCACCACAGTTGCACTGGCTGTCGCCGTGCCGACGGTGTGGACGCAGACCCATGTCGTCGACGTGAACGGCTACACAGCTATGGCGCACAAAGCGGCCGGGGACAAGGCGTTGCAGGCGGCAGTGGCGGCTGAACTGGCCACCAGGGCAACGGTTCTGATCAATAAGAGCAACCATCACGTCGACTCGGCGAAGGTGCATGCCGTGGCGGCCGGGTACACCGCCGGCACCGACTTTCCGGCGCAGTTCGCCGATGCCAACCGGCTGGCGCACGACTGGATGTTCACCGGCGCCCACACGCAGTCCGAGGGTGACCAATGGGTTGTCGACGTGGCAGGCATGCTCAAGGACACCGCGTTCGAGCAGCTGCTGGACGGTTACAACGTCAAGGTGCCCGAGACGGTCCGCGTTCCGGTTACAGTGTCGACACCAAAGGTGTTGCGGCCAGGGGAGTTACGACCTCTGACCACCTGGGGTCGCTGGGCGAGCATAGGCGTGGTCGCGCTGACGGGCGTCTTCGCGCTGCTGACATTCGCTGCCGCGCGCAGTCGCGGCCGGGCACTGGCCGGTCTCGGAATCTCCGCGCTGCTGGTCGGCGCCGCGGGCTGGATCGCTATCGAACTGGCTCGCTACCCACTCAACGACACGCTGAACAACACCACCGGCGGTATCCGCGGGATCGCCGATGTGATGGTCGGACAGGCCCAGAGCAGCCTGCATGACTGGCTCGACGCGACGCTGGTCGCCGGCGGCGGTCTGGTGCTGCTCGGCGTGCTAGTTGCTGGCCTTGGCGGTCTGCGGAGAAGCTGAAAGATGTTCGGCCAATAAGGCATCCAACTTTTCATTGGCCGAAATCAGCCCGTCGGTGATCATTCCGAATACTTTGTCGCGCACCTGCTGCGGCTTGCCGATCAGCGGGGCGTACATGTGCCGCATCAGGTCGAGCCGCGCCTCGCACAGCCAGTTCATCAGCTCGGCATCGGCGAACCAGCTGATCTGGTTGCGGTGCTCGGCGAGTGTCGTGGTCAGCCAGTCGACGTCGGTGTTGGGGTGAGGCACCGGCTGGCACAGCCGGTTTCGCGTCTCGTCGTCGCCGTAGGCCGCCTCGACGTGGGCGATCATCCCGGAGCTGAAGACCTGCTGGCAGCCCCGAATGCTCTGCAGCGTGATTCGGTCGCCGTCGAAAACCGTTGCTGCCGGCTTTTTTTCCAGGCCATCGGCGCTGCAATCCACGTACAACGCTGAGCCGTCGACCGAGATCTCGCCGTCGTCCAGAACCACCTTGCCGGGTTCGATGCGCTGCACGCGTCCCAGCCGCACGATGTCGCTGATCCGCCGTAACTGGTCCAGTTCGGTCTTCGTCACGTTCGCGCAGCGGTACATCGTCGGCTGCACCGAAGAGTCCAGGCGCAGCAGGTTGCCGTCTGCCTCCAAGCGCTCGAACAGGTCGGACACGTCCGTGGCGGCCGCGATCGCAAACAGTCGCTTGGCGAATCCGGCCTGGAACCGCTCCAGGAATTGCGGTCCGGGCTGGATGTTGGCGCGATCCATCATCCAGGAATCGCGCGGCATGATCCAGGTCAGTCGCTCGGGCGGAATACCGTTGCGCAGCAACCACAAACACGCGTCGATACCGGTCTTGCCGGCGCCGACGATGACGAAGCGGTCGCGGCCGACCGCGAGGGCCGGCATGTCGTTGGGCGGCACACAGTCGACGCCTTCGGCGACGTCATAGGCCGGCGGGCGCATCGACGGGACCGTGGTTTGCAGATAGGTCGCATCGACGATCCGCTTGCGGACATTGACGGTATGGTCGCCGCCGGCCAGCGCGCGAAAACGGCCTTCGCCCAGATACTCGGCCATCGGGAAGTAGGACACCCGCCCACTGGGCAGCAGGTCCTGGTGCATCACCTTTTCGAAATAGGCGCAGATCTCGCCGACGGTGGCCAGCTCGTAGAGCCCCTCGTTCCAGCCGAGCTGGTCGATGCTGTCGCTGCCCAGGCCGCGAGAGTTGACGCCGTAGTAGGCCGACGGCTGGTGCAGGCGGACGAACGGATAGGCGCGATTCCAGTGACCGCCGGGCGAATGACCGCGGTCGACGATCACCACGTGCGCGTCGGTCTCGGTCACCAGCGTGTCGGTGAACGCCATTCCCATCGCGCCCGCGCCCACGACCAGATAATCGGTGTCAATCGTTGTCACGCCAGTTCCCCCCTGTTGCGGACAGGCTAACCCAAGGGGAGTTTGGCGATGATCGACCCGGTCGGCTTCGGCGAACCGCTTCCGGGTTCGACGGTGAAGGCCAGCATGCCGGACCTGCCGAGGTCGTGCAGCAGGTGCGTGGTCGTCGGTTTGACGGCCGCGGTGTCCATCGTGCCTGCGGAGGCCGGGCCCTTGTCGTCGATCAGCCACATTTGGTACACGGTGCCCTGCGACGGCGGCGGCACGTTGTTCAGCGTCAGCACACCGGCGTCCATGTTCCGGGAGAAGACCACCGTCGCTGTCCCACCGGCGAGGTGACCGGAGACCGTCCGCTTGTCGGGTGCGGCCATGATCTGCTCGGTCATGTTGGGCGACGCCGGAGGTCGCAGCGCGACGCCGACGCCGAACGCGGCCAATGCCACGATGATCGCGGCCGCTGCGGCCAGCACGAGTGTGCGCCAACGAAGTTGACGCGGCTGCTCCGCCCGGGCGGCGGCGAGAACCGCGGCACGCAGCTGCGCCGGTGGTTCGGCCGCGGTCGCTGCGGACACCAGCGCCATCGTCTCGTGGATCGCACGGACCTCGGCTCTGAAAGCGTTGGCGACAGGTGTCGCGGCCGCGGTGAGTTGACGGTCGATGGTCGCGCGCTCGGTGTCGGAGATGGCGTGCAGCGCGTACGGTGTCGCCAGCTCGAGCAGGTCGAATCCAGTTGGCTCGGTCATGACACCTCCAGACATCCACGCAGGCCGCGCAATGCGTCACGCATCCGCGATTTGATTGTCGACAGGTTGGCCGACAACTTCTGCGACACCTCGGCGTAGGTCAACCCGCCGTAGTAGGCCATGTCGATGCACTGCCGCTGCACGTCGGTCAACGAGTCCAGGCACGCGGCCACCCGCCGCCGCTCGTCAGAGGCGATCGCCGTATCGGCGACAAGATCACCGGTCCGTTCGACGGTGGCCGCGCCGTAGCGTGACTCGCGCTGGCCGATTGCCTGCTCAGAGCGGACCCGGTCGATGGCGCGGCGGTGTGCCATGGTCATCAGCCAGGACAGCGCCGAGCCTTTGTTGGAGTCGAAGGCGCCCGCGTTCCGCCACACTTCGAGGTAGATCTCCTGGGTGGTCTCCTCGCTGTACCCGGCGTCCCGCAGCACCCGCGCGACGAGGCCGTAGACCCTTGACCTGGTTTGGTCGTAGAGCGCAGCAAACGCGTCAGTGTCGCGGCGCGCCACCTGGTGCAGCAATGCGTCCAGATCGGCGCCGTGCCTGGATTCGGTCATCGGTCGGTAGCCTAGCGATTCCGCGACGAGAGTCGTCATTTTCGTGCCGATCGGGGCGGACGTGGAATGAAAAATGATGTCCGTTGCTGGTATTCAGCGAAGCCCTGGCGGCCTTTCATGTACTTCTCGGTGAGTCGGGCGCCGGTTACCCAAACCAGGAAGTAAGTCATCAGTGTCGGGGACAGCATCGTGGTCAGTGACCGCCAACCGGCGATCGTGATCAACCACAGGCCCCACCAGAC
>CBAAAS010000350.1:0-4408 GCA_964658855.1 uncultured Mycobacterium sp. | reverse complement strand
CAACGGCGCTGTGCTCGGCACGCCGGAGCGAGCCGGGCTGCGCGCCGTACAGACGCCGCAGGGCTTCGCCACCAAGCTGTTGCTCCGGGCCTACCAGCAGGCCGGGACGGTGGACTTCACCGACGACGCGTCCCTGGTCGAGCACATCGGCGGTCAGGTCCAGGTGGTACACGGCGATCCGCTCGCCTTCAAGATCACCACCCGGCTGGACCTGCTCCTCGCGCAAGCGATCGTGAGCCAGTGAACGCCCGCGTCGGCCTGGGTACCGATGTCCATGTCGTCGAGCCTGGCAGGCCGTGCTGGCTGCTGGGCCTGCTGTTCACCGACGTCGACGGCTGCGCGGGACACTCCGACGGCGACGTGGCTGTGCACGCCTTATGCGACGCGCTGCTGTCCGCGGCGGGTCTGGGCGACATCGGCGAGGTCTTCGGTGTCGACGACCCACGCTGGGCCGGCGCCAGCGGCATGACGATGCTGCACCACGTCGCGAACCTCCTCGCTGAGCATGGCTTTCGGGTCGGCAACGCGGCCGTGCAGGTGATCGGCAACCGACCCAGGGTGGGCCCGCGCCGCGCCGAGGCACAGGCGGCGCTCTCGGGGGTGCTGAATGCGCCGGTGTCGGTGTCTGCCACCACCACCGACGGGCTGGGCCTGACCGGGCGTGGCGAGGGCCGGGCCGCAATCGCGACGGCTTTGCTGCTCGGCGCTGACGACGTCTCGCCCTAGCCGGCGATCCCTTCGCATCGCGCTGATCGTTTCCCTTTGCCGGTGAATGCTCGCTCCTGTCCGGCGGGCTTTGTAACCGGAATCGACCCACTCGGCCGCGGTGGTCATCGGTGCCGCGTTCGGCCCGGTAAGCTGGCACGTCGTGACCGATCGCGCCGACCTGCGGCTCCACGACACGGCAACTGGTGCCGTTCGTGAGTTCGTTCCGCTGCGGCCCGGGCACGTTTCGATTTACCTGTGCGGCGCCACCGTCCAAGGTCTGCCCCACATCGGTCACGTCCGCAGCGGAGTGGCATTTGACATCCTTCGGCGCTGGCTGACAGCCCGCGGCTGCGATGTTGCATTCGTCCGCAATGTCACTGACATCGACGACAAGATCTTGAACAAGGCCGCCGCGGCGGACCGGCCGTGGTGGGAATGGGCCGCCACCTACGAGAGGGCGTTCGCCGCCGCCTACGACGCGCTCGGCGTTCTGCCGCCTTCGGTCGAACCGCGTGCCACCGGACACATCACCCAGATGGTCGAGCTGATCGAGCAACTGATCGAATCCGGCAACGCCTACGAGGGTTGCGGAGACGTCTACTTCGACGTGCTGAGCTACCCCAACTACGGCCAGTTGTCCGGTCACCGGCTCGACGACGTCCATCAAGGCGAAGGCGTGGCCACCGGTAAGCGCGATCAGCGCGACTTCACGTTGTGGAAGGGCGCCAAGCCCGGCGAGCCGTCCTGGCCCACACCGTGGGGACGCGGACGGCCGGGCTGGCACCTTGAGTGCTCCGCGATGGCCCGCACCTACCTCGGATCGGAATTCGATATCCATTGTGGGGGAATGGATTTAGTGTTCCCGCACCACGAGAACGAGATCGCGCAAAGCTGCGCCGCGGGCGATAAGTTCGCCAGGTTCTGGCTGCACAACGGCTGGGTCACCCTGGGCGGCGAGAAGATGAGTAAGTCGCTGGGCAACGTGTTGGCGATCCCGGCGATGCTGCAGCGGGTACGTGCGGCCGAGCTCAGGTACTACCTGGGCAGCGCGCACTACCGCTCGATGCTGGAGTTCTCCGAGACCGCGTTGAAGGACGCGGTCAACGCCTACGTCGGTATCGAGGATTTCCTGCATCGAGTGCGTACCCGGGTCGGTGTGGTCGAGCCGGGCGAGTGGACTCCGCGGTTCGCAGCGGCGCTCAATGACGATCTCGCGGTGCCGACGGCGCTGGCCGAAGTGCACCGTACCCGCGCGGAAGGCAACCGTGCGCTCGACGCCGGAGACCACGACGCCGCCTTGGCTGAGGCCGGCGCCATCCGGGCGATGATGGGCATCCTCGGCTGCGATCCGCTCAACGAGCGCTGGGAGTCCCGCGACGAGACATCGGCCGCGCTCGGCGCGGTGGACGTGCTGGTGCGCGCCGAGTTGGAGCGACGCCAACAGGCTCGCGTGCAACGTGATTGGAAGCTCGCCGACGAGATCAGGGATCGGCTCAAAGACGCCGGCATCGAGGTCACCGACACCGGTGATGGTCCGCAGTGGTCGTTGGAGGCACACACCGATGGCCGGTAACTCGCAGCGCCGCGGCGCGATACGCAAGACGTCCAAGAAAGGTCCGACGGCCGGCTCCGGCGGTCAGGGGCGTCGCAATCTGGAGGGTCGCGGAGCGACTCCGCCCGCGCACATGCGGCCCAACCACCCGGCCGCCAAGCGTGCCAAGGTGCAGGCACGCCGGCCGGTCAAGCGCAAGGAAGACACCGTCGAGACCGTTCTCGGGCGTAACCCGGTGGTGGAGTGTCTGCGCGCGGGCGTCCCTGCCACCGCGCTGTATGTAGCACTCGGTGCTCAGGCCGACGAGCGACTCAGTGAATCCGTCACTCTGGCAGCCGATTCCGGCATCGCGATCTTGGAAGTGCCGCGTACGGATTTGGACCGGATGACCACCAATGGTTTGCACCAGGGCATTGCGCTGCAGGTGCCGCCGTACGCCTACCTGCATCCCGACGAACTGCTCAAGATCGCCCTCAACAATCCGCCCGCACTACTGGTGGCACTCGACAACATCTCCGACCCGCGGAATCTCGGCGCGATCGTGCGCTCGGTGGCCGCGTTCGGCGGCCACGGAGTGTTGATTCCCGAGCGCCGATCTGCCTCGGTGACCGCGGTGGCCTGGCGGACCAGCGCGGGCGCCGCCGCACGGATCCCCGTCTCTCGGGCCACCAATCTCAATCGGACACTGAAGGATTGGGCTGACAAGGGCCTGCAGCTCGTGGGGCTTGACGCCGACGGCGACACGATCGTCGACGAGGTGGACGGCGCAGGCCCGATCGTTGTGGTGGTGGGATCGGAAGGCAAGGGTCTGTCCCGGCTGGTGCGTCAGAGCTGCGATGGGGTGGTGTCGATTCCGATGTCCGGACCCACCGAGTCATTGAACGCCTCGGTGGCTGCCGGTGTAGTGCTGGCTGAAATCGCGCGTCAACGTAGGAGCTAGCGCAGCGATGGTCGGCCGTCGGCTGCGTGACCACAAGATTCTCGTCGCTACCGGTGCTTTTGCCGGCTATACCGCAGTCATGACTGTGCTGGAACGCCGTATGCGGGCCACCGGGGGTCCCGGGATAATCTCATTTGAGCTGGCCGGCAGTGGTTTCCGCGCCGAACAGATCATGACCCAGTGGGGGCGTGACGGCGAGCGGGCAGCCCGCGCGTCGATGTGGCTCGACTTCGGGTACATGACGACCTACGGCACCCTCACGGCACTACTGGTCGAGCGCGCACGCCGCCGTCGCGGACATCCGCGAATGCTGACCTCCGCTGCGGCCGTTGCGGTCGCGGGTGATGCGATCGAAGGCGTCTCGCTGCTCAAGGTGCTCGACCGCGAGCGTGTCGATGCGCACGCGCGACGCGCGCGGGCAGCGGCTCTGGTCAAATTCGCGGCCCTTGCCGGAGCGCTTGGCTATGTCTTGGCCGAAGCTGTCGGTTCTACTGTCACAGCAGCCTCGTCACCACCGTCTTAGCTGGGTGCAACTAATTTGTAAACGCGACCACATGCGATATCACCCGGGGTCGGTCGGGGTCGTTCGCGCTTGGTGATGTCGCACATCGAAGTTCAGACGCCGAGCACTCGGACCGCGGCCCACAGCGCCAGCACCGAGGCCACCAGTGACGTGGGAACGGTGAACAACCCGAGCCGGGTGTACTCGCCGACGCTCGCGTTGACGTCGTAGCGGCGTAAGACGCTGCGCCACAATAGGTTCGACAAAGAACCAACGTAGGTCAGGTTCGGGCCGATGTTCACCCCGATCAACACGGCCAGCACTGCGGCCGGGCCTGCCGGCGCCACCAGTGGCACGAGGACCAGCGTCGCGGGCAGGTTGTTGACGATGTTGGCCAGCACGGCCGCAAGTGCCGCATACGCTAGCAGGGCGAGCAATCCCGAACCGGACGGAAGCAGTGCGCCCATACGGCCGGACACACCATTGCGCATCACCGCCTGGACGACGACACCCAGTGCAAGCACGAACACCAGGAACGGCACATTCACCGCGCGCACGATTTCCACCGCCGTGGTGTGACGGCGGGCAAGACTGCGCACCGACATCACTGCCGCCCCGGCCAACGCCGCCCACGCCGGCGCTACGTCGACGGCTTCGGCGACGACGAACCCGACCAGCGTCAGAGCCACCACCACCAACGCGAACA
>CBAAAS010000349.1:0-4414 GCA_964658855.1 uncultured Mycobacterium sp. | reverse complement strand
GCGGTCAAGATCACGGCGCGCTTCTCCCGGTCGGCCTTCATCTGCTTTTCCATCGAGGCCTGAATCGACGGCGGCGGGTCGATGCTGCGCAACTCCACCCGCGCAACCCGCAGCCCCCAGCGTCCGGTGGCCTCGTCGAGCACACCGCGCAGCTTGGTGTTGATCTGATCGCGCGAGGTCAGGGTCTGCTCCAGCGTCATGCCGCCAACGACGTTGCGCAGGGTGGTGGTGGTCAGCTGCTCAACGCCGACGATGTAGTTGCTGATCTCGTAGACGGCCGCCTGCGGAACGGTGACCTGGAAATACACCACGGTGTCGATGTTCAGGGTCAGGTTGTCCTCGGTGATCACCGGCTGCGGCGGGAACGACACCACACGCTCGCGCAGGTCCACCCTGGCGCGGACCCGGTCGATGAACGGGATCAGCAGGGTCAGCTGCCCGCTGATCGTGCGGCTGTAGCGACCCAGCCGTTCGATCACCGCCGCTTCGGCCTGCGGGATCAGCGTCACCGACTTGGCCACCACGATTATTGCGAACACCACCAACGCACCGAACAACAACAACCCGGCACCAGCAGCCATGAGATTCTCCTAATTGCTTTTCGAGTATTACGGATTTTTCCAGACCACCGCGGTGGCCCCATCGATACGCATAACGGTGACCTGTTCGCCGGGTTCGAACTCGTCACCCTCATTCAATGGCCTCGCGGTCCATATCTGACCGTCTAACTTCACCTGGCCCTCGTCACGGGCCACGCGGTCGAGCACCAGCGCGCTCTTGCCTTCCAGCGCCTCGATGCCCATCGGCAGGCTTTTCGGCGGGGTCAGACGACGGCGCAACTCGGGCCGCACCAGCGTCAGCAGCAGCACCGAGACCACCAGGAACACCGCGCCATCGACCCAGATCGGCAGATCCAGGAGCCAGCTGGATCCGGCCGCGGCCAGCGCGCCGCCACCCAGCATGAGCAGGAACATGTCGCCGGTCAGCGCCTCGGTGCCGGCCAGCCCCAATGCGACGATGAGCCAGATCACAGCCGCAGACATGCCGTCAGGATATCGCGTGCCGGGCCGCGCCCACGGCGAACAACTAGACTGCCAATCCATGTGGTGCCCAAGCGCAACGCTCTCGGTCTGGGCCAATGCCTGGCTGGCCGGCCAGGCAGCTCCCGATGACGTCCTTGACGCGTTATCCTGTTGGGCGCCAACACAATCCGTCACCGCCTATGACGCCGTCGCGGCCGGGCACACCGGGCTTCCGTGGCCGGATATCCATGACGCGGGCGTTGTTTCGTTGCTCCAGACGCTGCGGATGGCCGCCGGGCGGTCGTCAACCGGCACCCCGTCGATCACAGTGGTGCTCCCAATTCCCGGAGACGTCCGCGGGCTGCCCCCGGGCACCCAGTTCGGGCGCGACGCGATAGCCGCGGGTGAGGCGGTGATCGTCACCCACCCAGACGACCCCGGCAAGACCGTCGGGCTGGTGCCCGAATTCGAGTACGACGACGCCGACGACGACGAATTCGAGGCTCCCGAACTGGCCGCACTGTCCTGGACGGTGTACTCCCTGCCCGACGCGCCGGTGATCGACCACATCGAGTTGGGCGAGGCCGAGTACGACTTGCGATTGGCAGTGCGATCGGCCGCGGATGCCCTGACCACGATCGGGCTCGGCTCTGCCGGTGTCGATGTCGATGATCCACGCGGAATGGTGGAGCAGTTGCTGGAATCCACTCGGCACCACCAGGTTCCCGAGCCGGCACCGTCGCGGGCATTGCGGGTGTTGGAGAACGCCGCGCACGTCGACGCGATCATCGCGGTCAGCGCCGGGCTGAGCAGAATCGGCACCCAGTCACTGTCGGAGGCACAGATCGCCACCGACGCGCTGCGGCCATTGGCCGCCGTCGTGCGATCGGCGAGAACGGCTGCACTCAGCGCGATCCTGCACGCTGCCTGGCAGCGCTGACTTTGCCTGCGCCGGCTAATCCGGCCAGACCTCAGCGGCACAGTGCGGCGGTCGGCACGGCTCGCCATTGATACCGGCAGTGCAGCCAGGTACAGGGCCCGATCCGCTCGCTCGTGCAGGCGCGCGGCCGAGTCGAAGTTCGTCGATCAGGTCCACCGCGAGCCTGGCGAACCGCGGGTCGGCGTTGGGCGTGCTCACCCGGGCGAGCGCGACGCCGGCCGCATCGGTCTGCTCGCGAAGCTCAGTGTCGAGGTCCCACACCACCTCGATGTGGTCGGCAACGAATCCGATCGGGCAGACGACGACCGCCTTTGCACCGGCCTCGGTGAGAACGGCGACATGGTCGGCCACGTCGGGTTCCAACCACGGTACCTGCGGCGGACCCGACCGAGACTGCCACACCACGTCGTAGTCGTCGTACCCGGTGGCTGCCGCGACAAGCTGTGCGGCGTAACGCACTTGGCGGCTGTAGAGCTTTGGTCCGAGGCGGTCGTCGGCGCCCAGCGGCACCGAGTGCGCGGTGAAGATCAGCCGAGCGTCATCGGCCACGGTGTCCGCCGCGGCGAGGACGTTGTCGGCGAACATCTCGATGAAGAGCGGGTGGTCGAAGTAGCGCCGAAGTTTGACCAGTTCGGGCGCGTCGGGACCGGCCGCGCGCCGGGCCCTGTCGAGATCCTCAGAGTATTGCGTGCAGCCCGAGTAACCACTCCACGCGGACGTGGTGAATACCGCCGCGCGCCGAATACCGTTGTCGCGCATGGCCGCGACTACGTCTTCGACGTACGGCTCCCAGTTGCGGTTGCCGAAGTAGACCGGGATGTCCAACTCGGCTTGCAGTGTGGCGATCAGGTCCCGGTTGATCCGATTGATCGGCGACACCCCGCCGAAGTGCAGGTAGTGCTGCGCCACGTCGTCAAGCCGTTCCGGTGGCACGTTGCGGCCCCGGGTGACGTTCTCCAGGAATGGCCGCACCTGCTCCGGTCCTTCTGGCCCTCCGAAGGACAGCAGTAGGACGGCATCAAAATCCATTAGCGCCCATAGCAATCCGCTTTTAAAGCAACTGTGTGCTGGCGCCGCCGTCGGCGTAGATGATCGAGCCGGTGGTGGCCGGCAGCCACTCGGACAGCAGGGCGCACACCGTCTTGGCCACTGGCGTCGGGTCTTTCATGTTCCAACCGATCGGAGCCCGCTGGTCCCAGCCCTCTTCAAGCAACTGCATCTGGGCACCCGCTTCGTCGCCGAGCGCACCGCCGACGATGGCGCTCATCGCCAATGTCCGAACCGGTCCTGCGGCAACCAGATTCGACCGCACGCCGTACTTGCCGGCTTCGCGTGCAACGAACCGGTTGACTGACTCCAGTGCGCTCTTGGCCACCGTCATCCAGTTGTACGCCGGCATCGCCCGCGTCGGGTCGAAGTCCATTCCGACGATGGAGCCACCGGGATTGATGATCGGCAGCAGCGCCTTGGCCAGAGAGGCGTACGAATACGCAGAAATGTGAATGCCTTTGGAGACGTCCTCGTAGGGTGCGTCGAAGAACGGGTTGATACCCATCCCGGTCTGCGGCATGAAGCCGATCGAATGCACGACGCCGTCGAGTTTGTTGCCCTCACCGATTTCGGCCGTCACGCGCTCGGCCAGCGTGTCGAGGTGCTTTTCGTCTTGCACGTTGAGTTCGATCAGCGGCGCTTTCTCCGGCAGCCGGTCGGCGATGCGCTGGATCAGCCGCAACCGGTCGAATCCGGTCAGCACCAGTTGGGCGCCCTCTTCCTGGGCCACCTTCGCGATGTGAAACGCGATCGACGCGTCGGTGATGATCCCGCTGACCAGGATCCGTTTACCTTCGAGCAGTCCTGCCATGTCCGTCCTAATTCTTCAGTTCTCGTGGATCATTCAGTGGCCCATCCCCATGCCGCCGTCGACCGGGATGACCGCGCCGGAGATGTAACTCGCATCCTCCGATGCCAGGAAGCTGACGACCCCGGCGACCTCGGCGGCCGTACCGACCCGCTTCGCCGGGATGAAATCCAGCGCGCCCTCCTGAATCCGTTCGTCCAGCGAGCGCGTCATGTCGGTGTCGATGTAGCCCGGGGCGACCACGTTGGCCGTCACGTTGGCTTTGGACAGCTCTCGGGAGATCGAGCGGGCCATACCGATTACACCGGCCTTGGAGGCCGCGTAGTTGGCCTGGTTGCCGATGCCCCAGGTACCCGAGACCGAACCGATGAAGATCAAGCGGCCGAACCGCTTCCGCTGCATGCTGCGCGAGGCCCGCTGAACCACCCGAAATGCCCCAGTGAGGTTGGCGTTGATGACCTTTTCGAATCGCTCCTCGGTCATTCGGATGAGGAATGCGTCCGCGGAGACGCCGGCGTTGGACACCACGACTTCGACCGGGCCCTGATGCTCCTCGACCGCCGTGAAGGCGCGATCGACGGCGTCGTTGTCGGT